>NZ_JAVRBM010000029.1:0-95124 GCF_034531255.1 Nostoc sp. ChiQUE01b
CTTTACTCATAGATTATACTGTTTGTCCTAACCACCTTGACGATTGCTATAATTCGAGAAAAAGTCAAAAGTTCACAGGGAAGCTATTTAGGTTATTACGATGCAGTGTATCAATCTATTGTTAATAATCAGCCAATTGCTGTTACTGTCAAAAACAGAATTAATGTAATGCAAATTATAGAAACGGCTATTAAAAGCAGCGATAAACAAAAAGTCATAGCGTTGCTTTAAGTGACCTAAAACCCAAGTTCAAAATATGTAGATGAGCTCATAAGTTGTAAGCTTTGGTTTGAGTGTAATCTCTTTCGTTACAAAGTCAAAATTTAATCATCTTCAACTAACAAGTCAATGATCAAAACTCTTTTTTATAGCTTTTTTCTTCTATTTTTGGCAATTCCAGCAGTTTGGGCAGCACCTCCAGAAGATGATTCTAATGCAGCAGATGCTAATCGTAATTTGCAGGGACAAGTAAATTCTGTTTCCCAGTTTTCTGATGTACAACCAACGGATTGGGCGTTTGATGCATTGCAATCGTTGGTGGAACGCTACGGCTGTATTGCAGGTTATCCCAATTCCACCTATCGCGGGAACCGTGCCTTAACCCGTTATGAGTTTGCCGCAGGTTTAAATGCTTGTTTGGATCGGATTAATGAGTTAATTTCCACAGCAACTAGCGATTTAGTTAATAAGCAAGATTTGGCAGTGCTGCAAAAGTTGCAGTCAGACTTTGCCACAGAACTCACAACTCTGCGCGGACGAGTAGATACCGTAGAGGCACATACAGCAACATTAGAGGCGCAGCAGTTTTCCACTACTACTAGGTTAAATGCTCAAATTATTACCGCCATTAGTGATACCTTTGGTGATAGAGTAGGTGGCGAAGATGATGAATCCCGCATCTACTTTGCAAATCGGGGTCGTCTCAACTTTGAGAGCAGTTTCACTGGCAAAGATTTATTGCGAGTCCGGCTAGAATTTGGTAACTTTGCGTCCAATGTTGGCAGCCAAATTGCCGCAGCCACAGGCACAGGGATGACACGCCTGAACTTCGATTATGACAGCAACGAGACACTTTATGTCCCCCACATCCGTTATTACTTCCCAGTCAGTGATTCCCTTAACTTTGTTGTTGGGCCTACAGGCATTGGTTACACCGACATTTCCACCACCGTCACTCCCCCCACAATCGCTGATGACGGTAATGGAGTTCCCTCACTATTTGGGTCATACAGTCCCTTATTCCGGCGAGGTGGCGGCGGTGCAGCCGCTAACTGGAACATTACCAAAGATTTGGTTCTCACCTTGGGCTATTTAGCAAGCAGTCCTAATGTGCCATCGCCTAGTAACGGCTTGTTTGATGGCGGCTACAACGCCCTAGCGCACTTAGCTTATTATGGTAAGCAAGGAGCAATTGGTGTTGCCTACTCTCATGGCTATAGTCCTGCTGGAGTAATCGAACTCTCAGCTGGGACGGGTAGCGTCCTGTCAAACGCTCCCTTTGGCAACAACATTGCTACTTCCAACGATATTGTCGGCACACAGGGATACTATCGCTTCTCCCCGAATTTCCAAGTCCACGCTTGGGGTGGATATATTTGGGCAAATGCCGAGAATTCTGGTTTGAGTGATATTTCCAATGGTAGGGGTGGAACAGATTCTCTGTTTGTGAACAATGGTGACAATGCCAATGCCTGGTTTGGGGCGATTGGTGTGTCGTTTCCTGATATGGGGGGTAGAGGTAACTTGCCGGGAATTCTCTTTGGTATACCACCGCATGTCTCTAACAGTGATGTTCGTCAAGACCGAGACAACGCTTACCATATCGAAGCATTTTATCGTTACCGCCTGAATGACAACATCTCAGTGACTCCTGGTTTTTGGGTGATTCTCAACCCAGAAAACGACAGCAGAAATGATACGCAGTATGTGGGTGTACTTCGCACAACCTTCGATTTTTAACTGAATGTCAATGGTTTGCTTGATCGACAGAGTGCTGAGTATTCAGTACTCTTTAGGAACTTCCAGTGAAAAAACAAAAATTATTCTTCTGTGACTACCAAATTCCACAGTGCATCAATTACACTGCCTACATATTCTGAATCCTGGTGTTGTGAAATCCATTCAGCAACAGTAGCAGTAACATTGCTGGAGTTTTTGCCCAAGTTGCCCAATGCAGAAGCAGCAGAGTTACGCACATTCTCACTCTCATCTTTGAGTAAAGCCAGCAGTGCTTCAACTATCTGTGGCGAGGCGTTGCCCAACTTGCCCAATGCAAAAGCAGCAGAGTTACGCACATTATTACTTTCATCTTTGAGTAAAGCCAGCAGTGCTTCAACTATCTGTGGCGAGGCGTTGCCCAACTTGCCCAATGCAAAAGCAGCAGAGTTACGCACATTATTACTTTCATCTTTGAGTAAAGCCAGCAGTGCTTCAACTATCTGTGGCGAGGTGTTGCCCAAGTTGCCCAATGCAACAGCAGCATAGTAACCCACTATATCACTCTCATCTTTGAGTAAAGCCAGCAGTGCTTCAACTACCTGTGGCGAGGCGTTGCCCAAGTTGCCTAATGCAACAGCAGCAGAGTCACGCACATTATTACTTTCATCTTTGAGTAAAGCCAGCAGTGCTTCAACTACCTGTGGCGAGGCGTTGTCCAAGTTGCCCAATGCAACAGCAGCAGAGTCACGCACAATCTGACTCTCATCTTTGAGAAAACCCAGCAGTGCTTCAACTACCTGTGGCGAGGCGTTGCCCAAGTTGCCCAATGCAGAAGCAGCAGAGTCACGCACATTATTACTTTCATCTTTGAGAAAACCCAGCAGTGCTTCAACTACCTGTGGCGAGGCGTTGCTCAACTTGCTCAACTTGCTCAATGCTTCAGCAGCAAAGTAACGCACTATCTCAGTCTCATCTTTGAGTAAAGCCAGCAGTGCTTCAACTACCTGTGGCGAGGCGTTGCCCAAGTTGCCCAATGTAGAAGCAGCAGAGTAACGCACATTCGCACTCTCATCTTTGAGTAAATCCAGCAGCTCTGCCAATACTTCCTGTTGTTCACCTAAAGCTGCCCGATATTCTCGCAGTCGCTCTTTATCCAAATCTGCTGATGCTTTCAATCGTTCTAGTGCTTGAGCTTGAAACCGGGTTTCATTTAAATTGCAAAGAATTTGAAAAACCTGTGATTTAACTTTCCTACCTATTCGCTGAGAATTGCTAACTTCAAGCTCAACTAATTTCTGCAAAATATCTGTAATCAATTTACCATCAGATAATTTTAAATCTTCTGCTAAACAAGTACCTACAAAGAAAAGATTGCGGTGCAGCCATTCTTCATAAGTAGTCTCTTGTTTCAAAATTGCTTCAATAATTTTTTTCGAGTTATTTTGATTTTGTTGAGCTATTAACAGTAACAACACCTCTCGCCAGTGGGAATTGTGTAGATAATCTCGAATGTGATTTAGTACTTCGTTAAAGTCTCCTGATTGGCGATCGCGTATTTCTTCACCTGCCAAATATTCCTGAAATGTCTTATGTACAAACGCATATCTATCTTGACCTTGTTCGTTTAATAAACCACAGCGTTCTGTAATATGATCAACTAAGCGTTTAGCTTCTTCTTGAGCTTGATGTTTCTGAACTTGATAATTACATTCACGAATATATTCGCTTAATTGCGTAATTAACTCATCTCTATCAATCAGCGTCCCACCTTCTTTATCGCCAGTTTCACCTTGAGAATGAATCCAGTAAGCTAGGCGTTGCATCAATATTTTGATATCATCCAATTGAATATAATTCAGCTTCCAAGACTCAATACCCTTGTTGACATCCCAGTTAATCAATAGCGTATCAACAGCCTGTTTATAGAGTTCATATCGGTATCTAGGCAAACGTGCCTCGTAGCGATGAATCAAAGCAATAATTGTCAGTAGTAAAGGATTGCGTGCTAATAATTTGATGCGTTCTTGTGCTGCTAATGCTTTTTTTAAACTTTCTTGAAGCTGTTGTGCTTTTTCTGAGTTGTTTGGCAGTCTGCTGTTATACCATTGCTGAATAAATAAATCAATTTGACTATCATCAAATTTTTCTAGCTGATAATGAGGAAATTCATCTGTACCAAAAAACTCTCGACTATAACCTGCTGGACGCGAAGTTATAATTGCTCGATTTTGAGAATATTGTCCGAGAAAGCTGTGAATTATCTTTACAAATTCATAGCGATCGCTTGGTTTAGCAATTTCATCTAAGCCATCAAGTAAAATTAACGCTCTCCCATCTTCTAACCAATGTTCAAAGAAACCTTTGGGCAATTCTTTAACATGAATACTATTGGCAAAATTGCGTATATATTCTAAAAGATTCTTCGTTGAAGCTTTGCCTAAGTCTCTAATTCTAATCAAAATTGGCAGTAACTCTAAGTCTGCTGATAAACCGAGTTTTTCAGTCTGCTGTTTAGCCAGCATCAAAGCAAAGTAACTCATCAAAGTTGTTTTACCAATTCCTGGTTCTCCCAACACAACAAATTTATTGCGTGTACTTTCTTTCAGCAGTTTTTGGGCTGAGAATTTCTTGCCACTACTTTGTTGTTCCCAAAGTAAATTTTGCTGGCGTTGTTGGTTGGCTGTCTCTTCTAAAGCCAAATCTAGATTTAATTTTAAACCTGTGCTTACTCTAACTTCCACCTGCTCAACTACATTAGGCATCACAAAAATTTGTGGTAGTTTAGCAAATTTTTCTTCTTCTTTTGTTTTTACCTTTATCCCGACAAATTCAACACCATCAAAATAGTGTGATAGTTGTTTGAGATAATCTGTTTTAGCAATTTGAAACTTTAAATATGTATTGGTGTGTTCAAAATAAGCATCTACAAACTTTTTGAGCCAATATTCAATACTCTCATAGGGAAACTTTAAGTTTGGCTTTTCTGATTTGATTTTGTGGAAGATTTGAATTAAAACTTGTAGATTTGGGGTTGTTTTCTCTGTAAAAGGCTTCTGTAATTCTTCTTGAACTCCTGTATCTTTGAGAAAGCTGTCTAAAAGTTCTCTCGCATCCTTTTGCGTACAATGAAAAAATAAATGCTTATGATAATCTTGATTAGAATCCCACTCTTGGGCGGATTGTACACCTGCTTTCAAAGCTTTTTCTAAGTCTGTAGGATTTAATGCACTATTGATTTTCTTAACAATTTCTGGAGCTACTGCTTTTACTACTGGGCCCACAATAGCTAATAACTCTACGCTCATATTGCTTGAGATATATAGTTTATATACATACTACACTGTGAACTTAAGGTAGAAATTAGGTAAGAGAAAGGGTTCTATGCCCTCATCCCCTAACCCCTTCTCCCAATATGGGAGAAGGGGAACTGGAGAATTTGCTCTCCTCTCCCAACTTTGGGCTACGGTGTATACACAAGGCTTAAGTTGACATCAGTGTACATCTGTGCATCACTTCTGCATATTCCGCTTCATTTGTTCTAACTCATCCTGAGTTTCCCAGCTACGAAACTTCTCTTCTAAGTCATCAAAACCACTAGAATAATTGCTAGTCTGATTCGACCAGCCACTAGTTTCAAAACGCTGCTGGGTTTGGGCTTTAGCACGGACTGTCTGTGCTTCCGCTGCTTTCGCTTGCACCTCCTGTCGCCGCTGCTGAATTTTTTGCAGTAGTTCCTGAGATTGGTTAATGCGTTCTTTCAGCCCTTGCATGTGTCCCCAGCGCTGATTTCCTTCGCGCAACAGGGCTGCTTCTCGCTCACCTGCCGCCGCTGCCAAATCTTCTCTATTGGCGTTTTTGGCTTTTTGAATACGGATATGCCAACGCTGAATTTCTTGAGCGGTGGAAAGAATTTCTTCTTGCGATCGCTTCTCTTGTAATTTTAAATCTGCGATCAGCTTTAATGTGTCTTCTTCTTGCTCACGCAGCTGTTCTAGCAGCGCCTCTAACTCCAAATGTGGATTGTTACGCAAGAATTCTTCTAAACGGTTTTCTAGAAACCGACTCAAATCATCAAATAATCCCACTGCTAGAACTCCAGAGATCGGGTGCGTGACTATTTTATTGTAGTAGTCAGGTGGACTTCTGGGTGTTAGTTAGATTTCAAAGTTGGGAAGAATGTATTTGTTGAAACTACGCAAATAACCCTGACTTACAAAATAAGGCTTTAATCAGTATGAGTTCTGATTTTCAACCACCACCTAAGAGCTTGTCCATACTAGCTTCTGTCGGAGGAATCGTTACCGCTGCGATCGCGATCGCACTTTTAAATGGTTGGTCTAAGCAACTTTCCAATACTTCTATAAAAAAACCGGAAATATCAACATCTCCAACTGCTTCTCAACCACAGAAAACCCAACCCCCTGTCTCTATTGCAAATCAAGCTGAAATAATTGCCAGCCTTGATGCTAAATCTGTGGTTTTGCCCGGACAACCCATTCCTAAGAACCAATTAACAGTAGCCATAATTCCCTATACTGCTCCTGGAGTTGGAAAACTGACCCCAGAAGAAATGACAACGGCTCGTCAGGCTTGGTCATACTTCCAGCGCAACTGGAACGATGAAACCGGCTTGATCAATTCTGTTGATGGCTTTGCCTCTATAAGTATGTGGGATCAGACAGCAGCGATCGCAGCTTTAGTCAGTGCTAAAGAACTCAATATCGTGCCTGCGGCTGAATTTACAGCCAAAATGAGCAAAATGTTGAATACATTAGCGTCAATGCCCTTGTACAAAGGAGAACTACCCAACAAAGTTTACAATGCGAAAACTCTCGTACCTGTTAATTATGGTCAACTAGAAAAACGCGAAGAAATTGGATGGTCAGCCATTGATTTAGGAAGAATGGCAATCTGGTTGAAGATTGTCGAGGCAAAATATCCAGAAATGCGATCGCAAACAGCAGCAGTTTGGAAACACTGGCAAGTCAAGCGTCTAACCACAAATGGCCAAATGTACGGTACTGCCGTTATTAAAGGCAAAGAACAGTACAATCAAGAAGGTCGCTTGGGCTATGAGAATTATGCTGCTTATGGTCTGAAGCTTTGGGGCTTGGATGTTAACAAAGCCTTAGATTATCAGTCTCATACTGCCTTTGTCGATCTTTACGGACAGGGAATTCCTTACGATAAACGCGACTATAAAAATTCTGGAGCCAATAACTACGTTCTTAGCGAACCCTATATCTTAGATGGCATCGAAACTGGGTTTCAAGCTTTGCCTAAAGCTTATGCCGATCGGATTTTAGCTGCTCAAGCAGCACGTTATGAAGCCACAAAACAATTAACCGCCGTCACCGAAGACAACTTAGATCGCCCGCCATACTTTGTTTACAGTAGCCTATTTGTCAACGGAGAACCTTGGGCAACCATCGCAGATACCAGAGAACAGTACAACAATTTGCGATTCGTCAGTGCCAAAGCTGCGATCGGCTGGCATGTACTTTATAACACTGCTTATACCCGCAAGTTATTTGATTTCGTTCAAGCCAATCTTAAGTCTAAAGAAGGTTGGTACAACGGCTTTTATGAGTCTCTGCATCAACCAAATAAAACTCTCACTGCTAACAATAATGGTGTAATTTTGGAGAGTTTACTGTACAAGCAAGTTGGACAGCCACTTACTGTTTGGGCAGGAGTTAAAAGTCAGAAGTCAACCCAAAGGGCGATCGGAAAACCGCAAGTTACAGCTAAGATTCTAAAACAATGAAAAAACTGGCGTTGCATAGAAGTATGAATTTGAGCGATGCCGAATAGCCCGTCGTAGACCTGGCGCAGTCCAAGTACAGACCTAAGACTTGTCCTGCACTAGGTAAATAGCCCAGAGTTCTTGATAGCAACTACCATTTGTGCGCGAACTCGACCGCGATTAGCATTAAACGACCCGATATCTTTTTCCTTTGTATTTACTAGCACTAATCTTCTACCTTTTGTAATGTCTATATCTGACATGAATGGATCTGACATGGGTAATGGCACAGGAAGAAGATCGCGAAGTGCCTTCGCAATGTCCCTTCCAGCATTGCCACTCCAACTTAAAAATATTTTAGTCATATTCTCACTACCTTTAGGAGAGAACAGAGTTTTTCTAGTGTTCTGAATATATACCAGAAGTTCTCCGGCTATTTACTCAATTTGTCATAAATATATATAGAAATAGAAAAGGTTCAGGATGTAATTTGCCTTATGAGAAAAGCCTGTTAATAAAAACTGAAACGTCTGGGAACGCTAGTGGTGTAATTATTCCTTCCCTAATAGTATGTTCTTCAAGGTATTTACCATCTTGAGGGTTGCTTAATACAATCACCTGCTTGCTAGATAAGTCTAAAATCCAATATTCCTGAATCGCAGCCGTTGCATAAATCGCAGCCTTGATATTTAAGTCTTTATTTAAGCTTGTCTTGGCAACTTCCACAATCCAGAAGATATCTTGAGGAGTAGGATGGCGATCCTTGTAGGATGATTCTGGAAGTCGAACAATTGCAATATCAGGTTCGGGTTCCGAGTCGGATAGTGTAATGGGCCCATTGAAACGAACATCAGCTCTACTTGAGAGCAACTCTTCTAAATATTTTGCACCTCGTTTTGCTGTGGTGTAATGAATCGGGGTTTCTGGACTCATCTCAACAATTTCGCCTGCTAGTAATTCCAGATGACGACCATGCAGAATGCCCGCCTCAACCATGCGATGATAGTCGTCTACAGACCATTTAGCCAACGTCTTCATAGCAGAACCGCTCACATTCTTGTGATACACCTAGCTCAATTTTATAATTGCTTGACTCAGAAGCACCCCAATCCTTTGAGCGTAATACAATGTTCAAAGTGTGTATCAAACCATAATATCAAGTTCGGATAATTGTTTCAAGATGAATTGGCAAAACCGGGAATTTGGATTAACTATGATATAGAAAATTTGCAAGCAGATATTAAAACTTTGCAATCAATGGGCTTGCTCTGATTGTGCTTCATGATCCTGGTATATCATTGTTCGCTGTTAGACAGATATATCCCTCCGTATTATCTCGTAGCTTCTTTCAGAAATCAAATTATGATTCCTATAATGGGACAGAAGTAATAATATAGCAAGGGACTGGGGACTGGGTGAAAAGTCTTTTGGTGTCTAAGTTTTATCATCTCTTGATGTCCTAACCACCAAGGCTTGTGCTATAAAATGCGTTCAGTCGGTGAATACCCTAAAAAATTTGGTATGTGACTCATGCTCAGACGCTTACGCAGCCGTAAAATTTCCTCAGTAGCTATACTTGTACTTGTTATATGCTTTACTCTGGTAGGTGCGCGTTCATTTGGGCAAACAATTATGACATCAGTACCCCAACTGCTCACCGACCCATTTTTGCAATTACCAACTGAAACTTCAGTACGAGTCGTTTGGTTTACTGAATTTGCTGGTGTCAATCATACAGTAACCTATGGGGAAAATCTCAAACAAACTGCTAGAGCAAGTACTATCAAACTCAGTCGCACACGTGAAGACCAACAGTCAAGAGTTGCAAACCAAACCAAAGACGGACAAGTTTATCAAAAACCCGTACAGCGAGACATTTGGCGACATGAGGCTGAGGTAACTGGGTTAACTCCTGGTGTGCGGGTTAACTATCGTGTCACGAGTATGCAAGAAGACGGCAAGAGTGTTGACAGTGATGTTTTTAGCCTTGGAGCTACTCCCAAATCAGATACACCACTGAAAATTCTACTTACCTCAGATCATCAATTAAAGCCGATGACAGCAGCAAATCTGCAAAAGGTGGTAGAAACAGTAGGACAAGTTGATGGTGTGTGGTTTGCCGGTGATTTGGTCAATGTTAGCGATCGCGCCTCAGAATGGTTTGATGATAATGTTGGTGGTGCGTTGTTTCCCGGTTTACAAGGTCGTGCTAAATATGAAATGACGCACGATGGTGTTAAGACAATCTACACTGGTGGACAAATAATTCAACATGCACCGATGTTTACTTGCATTGGCAATCATGAGGTGATGGGGCGTTTTGCCAGGACGGGAAGTTTAAATGATGAATTTGATGATACAATTCCCCGTGTCGTTGCTCAAAAAATCTACCCGAATAAATCTTTAATCGATAATTCTTTTAATACTAATACCTATGAAGAAATTTTCTCTTTACCAAAAAGTAAAGAGGGTGGAAAAAGGTATTATGCAGTTAGTTTTGGTGATGTGCGTTTGGTGGTATTGTACATTACGAATATGTGGCGAACTCCCAGTTTAACCAGAAAGCATAGGGGTAGATATCAGGAAGCAGAAAAGGATTTAAATAATCCTGAAAATTGGGGTTATGGACAGGTGATTTATGAGCCAATTGCTAAAGGCAGCAAGCAATATAATTGGCTAGAGACAGAACTCAACAGCTCTGAGTTTCAACAAGCAAAATACAAAGTTGTGATGTTCCATCATCCGCCCCATACTCTGGGTGATAATATAGTTCCTGCTTATACAGAACCAGTTCAAATAATTGAAGGGGATGATAATAATATCAAAGCAGTGCGTTATGAGTACCCAAAAGACGCAGATTATATTATCCGCGATGTTGTCCCAATACTTGAAGCGGCTAATGTGCAATTGGTATTCTATGGGCATTCTCATTTGTGGAATCGCTTTGTTAGTTCCAGTGGAATGCACTTTCTAGAAACATCTAATGTGGGTAATACTTACGGTGCTGCTTGGGGCGATAGAAAGCGACAAGTACCAATTGGATATCAAGAGGATTATGTTAAGCTTGGCGATCCCAACGGGTTAGAACCGATAGTGCCAACAATTGCCCCCTTTCTGGGTGAAGATGGAAAGCCGATGCCTTATATTTCGAGTAATGATATTACAGTTTTCAGTATCTTTGATACGGGCAGGGGTACGATAAGTAGTTATCGTTTTGATACTCGCAAGCCTGATTCGGAAGTATTAAAGTTTGACGAATTTAAGTTGAAATATAGCAATCCTATCTGAAGCCTCAGATCCCCAACTTCTTGAAGGATACAGCTGTATGCTAACAGAAGTCGGGGATCTGGACACCGAGAATTTTCACAAAAGCTATCGACAAACTACATTTCCAAAACTTCTGAATATCCATAAGATGAAGATAGATACAAAAAACATCTTTTAGCCAAGCCGTAATGCCTAAGTTGGGCGTAGCTGCGGCTTCATCCTCACACCTCCACCGAACAGCAGCTTATGAACTTCTCGTCAGCACGACAATATTTTTACCAGGAGATTCAGCAGTCTGACGAGCACATTGACCTAGCAAAGGCAGCTTTATACATTGCACAGGAAGAATATCCCAAGCTAGACCCAGAGGAATACCTCAACACCTTAGATACAATGGCATGGGAGCTTCAAGAACGCCTGCCTGATTCACGTTATCCTTTGCGGATAGTTCAAAGTATTAATCAGTATCTCTACGATGATTTAAAATTTTCTGGTAATAAAATTGACTATTACGATCCGCGCAACAGCTTTTTGAATGATGTAATCGATCGCCGATTGGGGATTCCGATTACCTTAGCACTGGTTTACCTGGAAGTTGCTCGACGGATTGATTTTCCGATGGTGGGTATAGGGATGCCAGGACATTTCTTGATCCGCCCAGATATTCCCGATATAGAGATTTTTGTGGATGCCTTCAATGGCGGTGAAATAATATTTGCCCAAGATTGCGAGGAACGGCTGTCTCAACTTTATCAGCAACCTGTGACGCTACAACCAGAATTTTTAGCTGTAGTCAGTAATCGGCAATTTTTGGCCCGGATACTGACAAATTTAAAATTTATCTACCTCAAACAGCAAGAGTTAGAAAAAACGCTGGCAGCAGTTGAACGAATTTTGTTGCTGTTTCCTGGTTTAACTTTAGAATTACGCGATCGCGGTTTAATCTACTATCAACTCGGTTACTACCCCCAAGCCGTAGACGACTTACAAAATTATTTAGCAAAAGTTCCTGATGCCGAGGATGCATTTATGATTCGGCGGCTACTTAGCGAATTGGGTAGGGAGTAGGGAGTGGGGAGTGGGGAGTGGGGAGTGGGGAGTGGGGAGTGGGGGGACAAGGGGAGCAGGGGCAATACGGTTCAGTTAAGGAAATTTCTCCCTTGAGGCAGGCAGGGGGAGCAGGGGATGCAGGGGAAGCAGGGGGAGAAAAAAAAGCTTATCTGAACCGTATTGGGAGCAGGGGAAAATAATCAATGCCCAATTACGAATTATTTTGTTCTTCTGCGACGCGTTTGAGGCGACGTAGCTGGGCTTGCATATCTTCTTTTGTCCAAGATGCAGCAAAGGTGTTGAAGCCCCAACTAACTAAGGGGTTAGGGATATCGTACTCAAAACAGTTGAGTAGAAGCGTTCCCTTTTCTGTGGGTTGACATTCCCAGCGATCGCGCCCTTGAAAAAATCCCTGAAATTCCCAAACTACCAAACCCGGTTGTCGTTCTACAACTACGCTATTCAAGGTGGGTTTTAGTAGAGGAATTTGAATAATAAAACGACTTTTACTGCCGACATCGGTACTCCAAGCTTCGCCCACAGGTTCGCAACGGAGAACGGGGTTGAGCCAACGGTGCATGAGAGCTAAATCGCTAATACAGCGCTCCACCACCGTAGCTGTAGCATTAATTTGAATCGATTGTTCCAAAACTTGGGACATTCCACATCTTTGGTGCTGTTGCTGCAATTAGAGTAACGCAAAATTTTGGGGAATGGGGGATGAGGGAGTAGGGGAGGAGGGGAAGTAGGGGAAGTAGAGGAGCAGGGGGAGATGAGGGAGATGAGGGGGATGAGGGGGAGCAGGGGGAGCAGGGGGAGTAGGGGAGACAAGGGGACAAAGGGGAATTATTGAAGAAGTCTCTCCCCCCTCTCCCTTATCTCCCCCCTCTCCCTTATCTCTTTTCCATGCCCAATGCCCGTATATTAAATCAAATATGAGTAAATATGTATGTTTTTACTGGTAAATTGATAGGCAAAACACTGACTTAGTGTTTGCGGCGAATACTTAAGCATAATTCCCGAAAACCATGAACACAACTTGGCAAGAAATAACCCAGGTGATGTCTACGACAGGCTACGCCTATGGAGTTAGTTCATCCACGAGGGTGCAGCAATTTTTAGCACAATCGCCCAGCCTGCAATCGGCGCAACCAGCAGTGAATCAAGGAATCGCTGATGTACAAGGTATTGTTCAACAGTTGATTTTATTTACGCCCCGTCTGCTGGGGGCAGTGGCAATTTTGTTAGTAGGTTTGCTAATTGCCTTCGGCGTAGCCGCACTGACGCGAGGAATCCTCAATCGCACAAATATAGATAACCGCATTGCCGCAGGGGTAACAGGTCGTCAAGATGTTCCCCAAGTAGAGAAATTAATCTCCAGCTTAGTATTTTGGAGCATTATCCTACTGACGGCAGTAGCTGTTTTACAGGCATTAGATTTAGAGGTAGCCTCTCGACCTCTGAATAATTTTCTCAATCAACTTATTGGCTTTTTGCCAAAGTTGGTTGGTGCGGGAATCCTTTTAGTAACCGCCTGGTTTTTGGCGACCATTGTGAAGATTATCACTGTGCGCTCATTACAGGCATTTAACCTGGATGAGCGTTTGAATCCAGAACCAGAAGACAGGGCACCCAGCCTCAATCAGCTTTCTCTGAGTGAGACGATTGGCAATGCTCTGTATTGGTTTATATTTCTACTGTTTCTCGCTCCAGTTTTGGATACTCTCGGACTACAGCAGGCTCTACAACCAGTACAAGCTTTAATTACAGAAGTTCTGCTCATTCTGCCGAACATTTTAGCAGCGATATTAATTGCTGTAGTTGGCTGGTTCATCGCTAATGTGGTGCGGCGGATTGTGACGAACTTGCTGGTGACAACTGGTATAGACCATTTAGGTAGTCGGTTGGGATTCTCTTCTAATGGGGGGGTGCAACCTCTATCAAGTATTATCGGCACAATTGTCTATGTTTTGATTTTGATTCCTGTGGCGATCGCAGCGCTGAATGCCTTGCGAATTGATGCGATATCAATACCTGCGATCGCTATGCTGCAACAGGTTCTCAACGCCCTACCTGCCATCTTTACAGCCGTGGCAATTTTGATTGTTGCCTATTTCGTCGGGCGGTTTATTGCGGACTTGGTTACAAGTATCCTCACCAATTTAGGGTTTAATAACATTTTCACTATTTTGGGTCTGACAACACCCAGCAGACGAATTGTAGTTTCAACACAACCAACAGTTGAGCCGATTACAACCCGCACTCCATCGGAAATTGCAGGTATTGTTGCCTTAGTGGGTATCATGCTGTTTGCCACGGTGGCGGCGGTGAATATCTTGAATATTCCAGCCCTGACAGCATTAGTGTCTGGGATTGTAATCATATTCGGGCGGATTTTGGCAGGATTGGCGATCTTTGCTATTGGCTTATTCTTAGCAAATCTGGCTTTTAATATCATTACCAGTTCCGGTGAACGTCAGGCGCAGATTTTGGGTCAGGTGGCGCGGATTGCCATCATTGCCTTAGTCTCGGCAATGGCACTGCAACAGATTGGAGTTGGCAGTGATATTGTGAAGTTAGCCTTTGGACTTTTACTAGGTGCGATCGCAGTTGCTATTGCCCTAGCTTTTGGTCTTGGAGGGCGCGATATTGCACGAGAGCAAGTTCAAGAATGGCTAAACTCTTTCAAAGGTAGAAACTAAAAATTGATGAAAGCGCAATTTCATCTGTAAATCTGGAAAAGTGCAGCCGTAAGCATCAATAGTGCAGAAAATCTATCGGCAATTTTGCTTAAGAGGTTGAAACTTAGAAGCTTAGAAACTCGGAGTTTGAGTAAAGAACTCGTAATGTCAAGTTCTGAAGCTCAAGTTCTGAGTTTTGAAGCTCAATTTAATCGTATTTTTCGAGTCACCTTTTTTAGTTGCAAGAAAGCTGAAATAAAGCAAGGACGCATAGGCGCAGCCCGTCGTAGACATCGCAAGAAGGCGGGGCGTAGTCCATCGCAGGAACAATCGATTTTCCCAAAATTACTGAAAGCCGTGCTGATGTGGGTTATTGAAGTGATGAGTGCCGTGTTGGTGGGAAATCTTGGGTCAAGATTTGATTTGGCAGCCTTTGTGTTAGAAAAACCACTATTATGGGAAAACTTAAGATAAGACCCTGTGTTAAAGACATTTACTGTAATTCGTCGGTCAAACGCTACAAATTACAAGATTACACAACAGGAGTGGCAACGTGTGCATCAGCTGAGGAATAGCTTTAGATTATAAATAAAAATTCTTATATAATAACATTTATGGATTTACTTATCAAAATTATTAAACGTTTTTGGATAATTAATTGTTTCGGGATATTTGTTTTATCGGCTTGCACACCTGCATCATCCCAAGAAAAACTTTTGACATCCAAAGAAGGAAATTTTAGTATCTTAATGCCAGGGACTATTTTAGAAGAAATTAGTACTCCACAAAAAGGTATTAATAACCGGAATTGGACAACTCTTAAGAATGAATCTATATATTCAGTGACCTATTCTACTTTTCTCCAACAAATAGCCCCGCAAAGAATCCCAAAAGTTTTGCAGATTCTAATGAAAACTGCTAATAAAACAAATTTTATTGATGGTAAACAAGTATCTCAGTCCTCCATTAATCAAAGTGGATATAACTGTCAAGACTTTACTTTAATGGGCAAACCCAGTACTTACTTGCAAGAAGAAATTAAGAAAAAAGGATTAAACATAAATAATAAATTATTATATCAAAGAAGTTTGCTTTGTATGAAAAATAATTATGCTGTTGAGGCTATGATAATAACCCCATCATCTGAAGAGCTAAAAACGAATGGGGCATCTTTTATTAAATCGCTAAACTTCAAATCATGAAACTGTTTTTTAGTACTTGGTATGACCATTGCTATTAGTATATTTGCAACTTTATGGCTTAGACTAAATAGACTTTACCAAGCGAATATTTTTATTGCCACCATCGCTCCCGTTAGTTATGCAATGGTGTCGGACTAACTGATACCACCGTCTGCTGTCCAATGTAACAACTAATTTATTAGGATTGTTATAAGTCGGATAGTACAGTTTTTGAAAGTAACATACACAAACAATATAAAGTGATTACTATATCTTTAAAAACTTTGGACGTAAATTCGTCATGAATGCTGAGGTGTTTCTTAGTTTAAAAAAGAGAAACTGGAGGAAGCACTCTACAGCAAAAAACATGGATTTTATCAACCAAGCACAGAATTTGGCAGATACGGTTAGAGATAAAGCTCAAGAAGCAGCCAACAATGTAGTAAACGGGATGAATGAGGTAGTTGATGGAATCAAGAACGCTACTAGCGATATAACGACTTCAAGTATCCGTGCAGTTAATGATTTACAAAGTTTGTCAACCACCGCAACACAATCAGGTTTTCAAACTGTTCAAAATGTTAGTAAAACATTTCAACAAACTGCTGTTGAAGTTGCTGCATCTAGCATGGTTCTGACTGATTCTTTGCAAAATTTACCAAAGACAGCTGCCGAATTAGCCCAAGAAATGCCCAAGATTGCAAATAGGCTGAGATATCATGCTGGTGTTCGGGTGGGAGACTTACCTCGCTCTGATGCAGATGTCATGAAGCTTTTTGAGAAAATTCCTGGCACATCAAAGCTTGGAGGTAAAGAATATACAATTCGTCAATTTCTTAGAGATAAGCATGGTAGCCACATCAATCCACGTTCCCAAGGTGGATCGAATGCTGCTGATAATATCCTTTGGGAAGTAGGTGTTGATAATCTCCGCCGAGGAGCCAAAGTCATGACTGTTGGCGAACAGTTTTATATTCGGGTTTATAATGCGGTAGATTCAATTGTCAGCAATTCTGGGACAATCGCGAAACTTGGGATTACTGCAACAGGAACAGCTATTCTCACTCAGGTTGTAGTAACGGCGATTTCCTACTCTTTGGATCTTTATCGAGGCGATATTACTGTTGAAGAGTATCAAAATCTAATTTTTGAAGCAGCAAAGGCAGCAGGTATTGCGACACCAATTGTTTTTTTGGTCTTGATAGCTGTGTTAGCTTTATTCCCAGAATTTACAGTTATTTTATCAGCACCAGTCGTTGTTGCAGGCTTCAATGCTTTATTTGGTATTAGTATTGCTACACCCATCATTCAATCGCTAGTTCGTCATGTCGAAGCTGGAGGTTTTGGCATAGAAACTGCTGATGCTTACAAAACTGCGTTTGATGGTTCTGCGCTCTGAAATCAGCTATTCTAGATTAAAATTGCATAATTAGGGTGGGTATCTCGCCTGCTGGTAGACAAATGCGGGCTTTTCAGTCCATCTGACAAGATTGGATAATTAATTTATTGTAAACTTCTAAATAATCAATAAAATCAGGTGCAACCTTTAGAGTTGATTCGTAAAGAAAATTTAAAGAGAAGTGAATCTGGTTTTACTCAGGTTATGGGCTAAATCGAGTGTAATCAAGTAGAGTTGCGGAATTTCTGATAGAATTAATGTATATTCAGTTACATAGGCAGAGTAATAATAAATTTTGTCCCCTCACTAGGTACTGACAAGCAGTTGACTTGTCCGTTGTGTTTTTCAACAATAATTTGGTAGCTGATCGCTAATCCCAGCCCGGTTCCCTTACCTACAGGCTTGGTTGTGAAAGATTGCTCAAAAATTCGAGATTGCACCTCAGTAAGCATACCGGGGCCGTTATCTTGGATGCAAATTGTGACGGTTTGTTGCTGGGGATTAACCGATGTGGTAATGGTGATGATATTCTCGCAAGCAGCAATCTCTGGATCGGAATGATTTTGATAGAGTTCATCAAATGCATCAATAGCATTGGCGATGATATTCATGAATACTTGGTTCAGTTGTCCGGGATAGCAACTAATTGGAGGTAACTCACCGTATTGTGTGATAACCTGGATTTTAGTGCGATCGCCATTGCCTTTGAGTCGATGTTTCAACAGCATTAAGGTGCTATCAATTCCTTCGTGAATCTGAAATTCCACCTGAGATGAAATATCTGCGCGAGTAAAAGTTCTCAAAGAGAGACTGATCTCTTTAAGACGGGTAATGCCCTGGTGCATTGATGCCAGAAGTTTCGGTAGATCCTCTGCCAGATACTCCAAGTCAATTTCTTCAAGAAGCTCTTGAATTTCCGGGTCTGGCTGCGTTAGCTTTTGTTGTTGCAGGCTCACCAAGCGAAGCAGATTATTTACATGTTCCTCAATATAAGATAAATTTCCGCCAACAAAACCAACCGGATTATTAATCTCATGACCAATACCTGCAACCATCTGCCCTAAAGTGGACATTTTTTCACTCTGGATCATTTGTAGTTGGGTTTGCTGTAACTTCTGTAAAGATTGAGTTAATTCTGTGGTGCGTTCTTGCACGCGTTCTTCTAATGTGCGGGTGAGATGGGAAATTTTTAGGTGTAACTTTAAACGGGCAATGACTTCTTCATGTTGGAAGGGTTTGGTAATGTAGTCAACTGCACCTATTTCCAATCCCGCCACCTTGTCTGTAGAATCGGATAGGGCAGTCATGAAAATTACTGGAATATTCTGAGTGATCGGATTGTTTTTCAGTCTGCGACAAGTTTCAAATCCATCAATACCTGCCATCATCACATCTAAGAGAATCAGATCGGGATGAGCATATTCTGTTTGTTCGATCGCTGATTCTCCATCTGTTGCCATCAGGGCTTTCCAGCCACACCTCTGAATCGCTTCAGATAACACCTTGAGATTGTTTGGATTGTCATCCACTAATAGAATATGTATGGGTTTCGAGATCGGAACAGCGTTCATGGATGTAACTCCGTTGTGACAAATGATTTGAGTAACTTACGGATTTTTCCGGTTTGGAAATTGGCAGTGAGTTTGCTTAACTCTGCTGCAAAGGGAGCTAGTTGACTATTTTGCTCAATTAGTTCTGTTAACATTCCTTCAATCGCCGAGATATCTCCCATCATTGCTAAATGATAGAGTTGCTGCAAAACATCTTGGGATGGTAGAATCCATTCACTATTACTGATCTGCTCACCTTTGGAAGGCGAAGATTCGGCATACATCCATTCCACTCCCAACAGCGATCGCAGTCTATTGAGTAGTTCCTCAATCTGGAGGGGTTTGGGTAGGAATGCTGTTGCCCCTGCCTCTAAACTCCGCTGACGATTTGACTCAAAGACGCTGGCACTAGAGACGATAATCGGAATAGAACGAGTTTGTGGATTCGCTTGCAGGTGAACCATTAGCTCAAAACCATCCATATTGGGCATGGCTAAATCGAGCAGAATCACATCTGGATTGTCTTTAATTGCCACCTGTAGCCCCTGGTTGCCGTCGGTTGCTTCTAGGGTTCGACAGCCAATTTCTTGGAGCAGATTGGTCAACATAGAACAGTGGTTGCGATCGTCATCGACAATTAGAATCTGAGGCGCGCTACCCTGAATCCCGGTAATTTTCTGGGGAGTTGGAGTGTAATCTGTCGTAGACATCGCTCCTCCACGCCAGTCATGAGCGAGTGGTACTGATACTATCAAATCCAGCCAAAACAGACTTCCTTCGCCCAGGTGACTCTGCACCTGAATTTGGCTCCCCATCAATGCCGCAATTCTTTGGCTAATGGCCAATCCCAAGCCAGTACCTTCAGATCGTTGCCCTGCTTCACCCACTTGCTCAAACGGCAAAAAGATTTTCTCCAGTTGGTCTGGTAACATCCCAATACCCGTATCTTCAATTTGAAAACGAATCTTGGCGATTGGAGATTGGGAAGACTCTTGTCCAGTCTCTAATAACTCTACTTTGAAAATTACGCTCCCGCTATCTGTAAATTTGATCGCGTTGCCCAGCAAGTTAATTAACACTTGCCGCAGCCGTTTTTCATCGACTTCAATGGCAAGTGGTAGGCGATCGCTAATTAAGATATTAAATCCAATCCCTTTCTGTTCAGCCCGGATACCACAAATCTCAGTTACACCATGTAAGAAACTAGGCAGATGCACACTAGTGATAACCAAATCCAATTTCCTCGCTTCTATTTTCGAGAGATCGAGAATGTCATCGATCAGCATCAAAAGATGCGATCCGCATTGGTAGATAATGCTGACTCCTTCGAGGTTTTTAGCTGTCATGTTTGGCGATCCTTCTAGTACCTGGGCAAACCCAAGGATGCCATTTAGAGGTGTGCGTAGTTCGTGGCTCATATTGGCGAGAAACTCACTCTTGGCCTGATTGGCAGCATCGGCAGCTTGCTTTGCCTCAACTAATTCATGAGTTCGTTCTTCGACTTTCGTCTCTAGGGTTTTGGAATAATCTAATAGTTGACTGTTGGCAATTTCCAGTTGGCGATTGGTTTCTTCTAACTTTCGCTGTTTATAGGCATTAGTTGTTGCAATCACACTACCGATAAACGCGGCTAAGGTGGGTGTTACCGGAATTAAAATACCAGACAAAAACATTCCATAGCCACCCCATATACAGGCTCCACTGATGCCTACAGTTGCCCAAAGAATTTTGCCGCCGGGAACCCGCAGCTTGTTACTAGATAACAACCAACTACCTGTAGAACCAATCACAGACCACAAAACAATCCAGAGTGATAAAGAAATGCCAGAAACACCATGCAGACTGGCTTTTCCTGTTTTTGCTCCTCGTACTAGTTGATGAGCAATATTCGCATGAACAACCACACCTGGAGTCGGTTTTTGAGCAGAGATCCAAGAAGAGAAGGGTGTGCTGAAGAAATCATTGGTACTGGAGGCAATTGACCCAATAAATACCATGCGATCGCGCATCAAATCTGCCGGAATTTTTCCTGCTAAGACATCGCGCATCGCAACTGTCCGAAATGCGGCATCTGTTCCATGCCAATTGAGCAGAATTTGATAACCTCCTAAATCAGCATCGGTATAACCTGCTTCTTGATTTTGCAGTGGTAAGTAAATTTCCTTACCCAACTGAAACTTTTGCTGTTGGGGGTCAATGCTTTCTAAGCTAATTTTTTCAGCTTCGAGGTACTTTAGGGCTACAAGGGTTGCTAGTCCGGCTTTAATAGTGTTTTTCTCTTTGGCATCTTCAGCTGTCAAAAGGGCACGACGTACAAAGCGATCGCCATCCAACACTAAATCTGCTAATCCTACCCGATCCTGTTTTTTCAATTCCAGTGGGGGATTGACGCGTTCACCAGTAATTTTCTCAACTCCAATTAAATTGGGAGTG
Organism: Nostoc sp. ChiQUE01b; assembly: GCF_034531255.1. Taxonomy (NCBI): domain Bacteria; kingdom Bacillati; phylum Cyanobacteriota; class Cyanophyceae; order Nostocales; family Nostocaceae; genus Nostoc; species Nostoc sp. ChiQUE01b. The sequence continues at coordinate 21,246 of NZ_JAVRBM010000029.1, forward strand.
TTGCGAAAGACTTGAACAAGTTGCTCGTGTCCGCTTCCTTCTGGTAAATCTCGATAGAGATCCAAGCCAATGGCTCTCGGCTGCTGCGCCCGGATTTTTTCTAGTAATCGTGCTAGCGCCCAGTCTGGAATTGGCCATTTACGCACCGATTGGATATCGCGCTCATCGATTGTGACAATCACAATCTCATCTGCGATCGCTACAGGCGATCGCTGACGAACCCATTCGTCGCGAATTTTCCATTCCGGTAAATTGAAAAGTCCCAACGATTGCCCAACCATAACCGTCAAGGCAACGCTGGGAGTAATAATCAAAACGCTGCGAGTACGTTGGATAAAAGCCTGGAATCTGCGCCACATATTTGTGCCATACGATGGGGGTTGGGATTAGGGTTAATTAGGGATTGGGTGGAGGGGAGCAGGGGAGCAGAGGAGAAGGGGAGCAGGGGAGCAAGAAAGAAGTTGCAGTAAGTCTTTCCCCTCTGCCCCTCTGCCTCTTGTACCCAATGCCCAATGCCCAAATTGGCATTAGTTAGTAGATGCTAATAAGTTCGCTGTTACAATCTCCTTCAAACTCACTGAGGATAGAAGTTCTTCCCATTGTTTGCGGAGAGTTATATTGTCAGGTTGAGCGGTATATACCGATGCAAGTGTTGCCACACAGTCATACCAAACACCGTTTTTACCCAAAACAGTAGCCCGCTTCAGAGCATCTTGCTCTTGGATTGCTGTTGCCAACTCAGCGCTGGGCTGGATACGCTGAACCCAACCATCGACGTAGGGCGTACTTGGACTGAGTTGCCCATCTACTTTGAGTGCTAAAAACCATTGATAGTTTTTACCAACAGCTAAAGCGGGCGCATTAGCTGGTAATTCGATCGCGATTACCCCAGTTCTCCCTGCAACTGAAATGTTCATCTGATATTGCATATTGCCAGCTTCATCTTTGAGGCTGAACACTGCTTCTTCGGCATTGGAAGCTGGGAGATACACCAATATTGTGGGACGTTCAGAGACTGTTGTGCCATAGAAGTTTTGAGGCAAGAGGGCGATTAGCGCTGCTGGTTGCGTTGTACTTGTAGTTGATGGATTCAAGTAGTAAGTACCAACGCGAGAAGCACCCGCACTTGCTTGTTGGGGAGCGCCTTTGCCGACAGCAGGGGTAAAGAGGTTGCCGCGAGAAGCTCCTCCAGTTGCCTGTCTGGGCGCACCTTTACCGACAGCAGGGGTAAAGAGGTTGCCGCGAGAAGCTCCTCCAGTCGCTTGTCTGGGCGCACCTTTACCGACAGCAGGGGTAAATATACTACCGCGAGAAGCTCCTCCAGTTGCTTGTCTGGGAGAGCCACTGTTGGCGGGTGGGGTAAATGTAATAGCATGAGCACTAGTCCATGCACTGCTAGCGATCAGAGCGATGACGCTCAATGTACTAGCTAAATATCGACGTTTCATGATGTTTTTCCTTATATCATTGAAATGTGATACAAACAAAATGCGTTTTTTCGACTATGGTCAGAAGCTCAGAGAATAAGTCTAAGTAACAGTAAAGTCAGAGAACTTCTACTAGCAGTATAGGCGAGCTTGAGCTAAAATGCTGTAAAAAAAATAGCCTAAATCCTTGACAAGAAACTCCGTTATATTACTTAGCTAAATCCAGTTGCCGATCAAAACAAAGCTAGACCAAAAGAACGGTTCGTAGAAATCAGTTTGGCGAATGAGGCTAATTTGTGCTTGTCTTAGTGCTTCGGCTTTAGTGATTTTGGGTTGTCGCAGTTGGTCATAGAAGCGAGTCATTAGCATCGCAGCTGCCCGATCTTTGACGGGCCATAGGGTGGCGATAGTTGAGCGAGCGCCGGATTTGACAGCCAAGCCTGCTAGTCCCAGGACGGCGCGATCGTCTCCTGTTGCTGTATCGCAGGCACTTAGTACCAGCAGTTCGATCGCTTTCGATGGATCGCTACCCCGATTTTTCAGGAGTTCAGATAACTCTTTAACATTGACTTCTCCATCCCAAGTCAGTAAGAAAGTGTCTTCGAGGCGGGAACTAAACTGTCCGTGGGTTGCTAGGTGAACAATACTTTTACTACTAGATTTCACACGTTCGGCAAGGGCTTGACTGGTGAATTCCTGATTCAGCAACACAGAAGAAGATACTGCCTTGGAGATTTGTTTCACTTCTGATTCTACGGCGGGTAAAGCACTAAAGCCAGCGCGAGATTGGCTAATGCCACCCACGATCGCACTGATGTGCTTTTGATCAAGCGATCGCGTCGTCATCAGTTGCAATCCTGGTGAGAGCGCCACAGCATATTTCTCAATCAGATATTGCTTACCGTCAAAAAGAGCTGCTATGGGAATGTTCCGCAACCGACCATCCAAAACAAACACCAATGTCTTGGTATCAATAAATGCTTGATCTGCTTCTTCTGGACGAATCAACCAATCATAAATCTGTTGGGACAATCGATCTCGGTCTTTGGAATCTGAGACAGGGTTAAGAGCACCCAAAAAATTGTCTAGAGTTTGCTCAATTTCAGCTTGAGATTTGTGAGTAACATAGGAACGGAGTGGTTGCCCTGCTTTGGAGAGAATTACTGTTAAACGATCTGGCAGGATGATCGGATAAATGACGGTTGCAGTCGGATCAACCCGATCAATTTGTTGAGTTCTATCTAAACAGGCTTCCCGAAAAAAGTTATCGAGTTCCGCAATTTGCAGTGCCTCAATCAATTCACGAGCTTGGATCAGTTCTGCTTGACTCGGTTGATTCTCTAGAAGTAAATCAACCAGTTCCCGGTAGACCGGCTCCACACTGGTGCGAAAAGAGAACTGGAAATCAGGGTTAATAGCCACCAAATCTCCCCGCAGTGCCTTTAAAGCCTTGACTGCTTCTGTATAGGCGGTAATTGCTTTTGAGCGATCGCTTTGTTGTTTATACAACTGTCCCACCTGCCGAGCAGATTGAGCAATGATATCGTTAGCTTGGAGTTGACGGGCAAGGTTGAGGGATTTCTGAGTTAACTCCTGTGCTTGTGATAACTGCTGTGTACGATGATAGAGTTTTCCCCACTGATTTAGTGCATGAGCTTCGGCTTGAGTATCCTGGATTTGCTGTGCAGATTTGACTGTGATTGCCATCAGTTGCGCCAAATCTTTTAGCGGTAGGATTGGGTGAGAATTTGACTGGCGGTTGAGGGTAGCAACAAAATTGATCGCTGCGTAGAGTGAGGCGTGACTGGGGGGCAGTTCCTGGAGTTCTTGGAGTAGTTGAGGTGCAAGTGGGTTAACAAACTCTAGTTTGTCGTAATTGAGGAAAAGTTTGAACTGAGCTAAACGCGCTTGTAACCGATCGCTTGGGTTAGTTGTTAAGAGTTGAGCTTGTTCAAAGTAATCTAATGCAGCTTCCGGATCTTGCAAGTCAACGGCAGTTTGGCCTAGGCCGATCAGAATAGAACTTAACTGGGGTTGGGCTGAAATTTGGCGAGCGATCGCTAAACTTTGCTCTAAAATTTGTTGACTTTTACTAGAGTCACCAATCATTTGCAGAGCTAAACCAAGCGATCGCAGTCCACTAACTTTGATTTCATTATCCGGCATCCCTTGGAGTTTTTGAGTCAGTACCTCTAACTGTTGTTTAGAACGGCGGTAAAATCCTAAAGTTTGTAAAGCTTGTGCCTGGTTGATTTGACTACCCAAGCTTCCCATTTTGTCACCTGCTTGGTCATAAAATTTTTCAGCTTGTTGCCAACTTTCGAGTGCGGTTTCGGCTTTGCCAGTGTGCAATTGCAAATTTGCTTGGGTATTGAGTACCTGTGCCCAAAGAATTGCATCAGCAGACGGAATAGAAGTTTGCAATAGTTTCAGACTTTGCTCAATAGATTGTTGGGCTGCTTGCCATTGATTAAGCTCCTGTTGTGTCAGTGAGAGATAACTGAAACTTAGAGCTTCGTTCAGGCGATCGCCCTGTTTTTGATATTGCTTTGCTGCTGTTTGCCATGCTGTAATCGCTTCGACAAACCGTCCTGATTGGTAAAGGTTTCGTCCTTGTTCTAGCCAGTTAGTAGGTTGGGAAGCAGAGATAGTTGGGGTTGTGATTGGTGGAGATGCTTTTACAGGTGTAATAATAAATGCTAAACACAAACTGAAAATACTGAGGCTGACGTATAGCCAACGACTTTGTTTAATTCGGAAAGTCATAATTACTTAACCTAATTATTAGGCACTACACAGGTCTTGAGGAAATCACTCTGATGTATAGTGCCCAACGTATAATGCGATCTATCACTTGATGAGCGATCGCCTACAATTAAACAGACATATAGGACTCATATTTGATTGCGTGAAAAAAACTCAGTACACCTTTATTCCTTCTTCCCAGTCTGTACTGACAACTTCAATAATTAAAGCAATGGATTCACTTTGAGTCACAGTAGATGCTTTTTCCCACAATTCCTCATTGTGTAAATTAGCATCGTTAATTAAAACCACATCTGGTGAGTAACCCGATGATTTTCTCGGTGGTTTTACTAATGCTGTTTTGGGGATAAAATAAGGCAGTTTTAATCGCTTATATTCAACCGTAATTTCTCCTGCTAAAAATACCGTAACTTTTTCATGTTTTCCACTCGGCTGAGGCATTTCAACAATTATCCCGTCGTGTAATTCGTAATGCTTTCCGGTGTTTTCTGGCAGCCATGCAATAAATTTTTCAAAGGTAAATGCTTTAGGTAAAGCTTGAGCCATATCAATACCTCCGCTTGTTTCGATTTTAGCATTTCCAGCGTCGGGGCTGATTAGTGTGATACTGTAGCACAGGTTAAAGGCGGTTGTACATGGGCTGTTTGAGCAGCAATTAACTCAATTTTGCCGTCAGCGCGACGACGCACACCTATTGCTTGGACAAGCATCTTTGGCGATGTCGGAATTTGTGCTTGTACTTGGTTTGTTTTCTCAAATGCAGAGATGTTGCGGGTATCAGACCAAGTGCGTAGGCGTAGCCCGTCGTAGACATCGCTCCTCACCTCCTGTGTGGGATTTTGCGGGATTCCACCCCTGCCGGTGGCGACAAAACTACTACCAGTATTGACAGAACAGCCTGTGGCAATTTGTTGTGAGGAGTCTGTTAAATTCTCTGGCAATTCTATCAAGCCAGAATTAGGGTCAATACCGATATTGTTAATTTGCACCGTACCACTCATACCAAACTGCGAACTAGCACTAATATCGTTAAGAGCAGTCAGTTGTGGACGATATTGTAAGCCGATAATTCCTTGTGTGGTGATTTGAATATTACCGCCACGTCCTTGAACTGCATTAGCAACAATGTCGCTGTTTTCTAATCCGGCGACGATGGGTGCATTGATATTGATGTTACCTCCATTACCATTACCGCCTGCTGTGGCGGTAATGTTGCTGCGATGGCGCATCAGCAACAAATTTTTCACTTGTAAGTCGATGTTACCACCGTTACCAGATTCTGTCTGTGCCTGAATTAAACCTTGATTTTTGAGTTGGATGCGATCGGCGGTGATGTTGAGATTGCCACCATTACCAGTACCTTGGCTAGTAACGCTCACAGTCCCACCATTTGTCAGTCTCAGGCTGGGTGTAGTAACGCTAACACTACCTGCATTTGCCGTCAGTATATCCGGCAAACCAAAGAATTGACGCAATTGTGGATTTAAACGGACGACAGAAGAGTTAATACTACTATTATTGTTAAGACTGCGACCACTAATTGCGATCGCTTGGCTAGCATTGATGCTGACATTTCCTCCATTTCCAACAAAGAATGCGGATGAACCAACTGTTCCGCCATTTAAGATTTGTAACTTCTCAGTATCTAGTATTAAATCTTTTGTATTTCCGGTCGAAAAGCTAGTGATACTAATGTTACTATAAATTCCCAAAGGGTTTTCCCCCATGACTGTGGTATTTTGATTGCGAATTGTCACTTTACCACTAGAGCCACTGCCAAATGTAAACGAAGACAATGAAGTTCCATCAGATACTATCAAACTATCCCCATTAACGAAGATATCACCTGCTGACCCACTAGCGTATGTGCCAGTGAGAATGTTTGTCACACCATTTGTCACGCCAGTAGTATTGAAGCCGGATATCTCTAGTGCTGCCGCTTCAATCTGAATGTTGCCACTGTCAGCTAGTCCGTATGCTGAGTTCCTGATCCCTGAACCCTGTTGGAGTACCAAACGAGGAGTGATGATACTTATATTCGCGCCAGTTCCGCTACTCAAAGCGTCAGAGCGAATCCCACTCGGAATTGTGGTATCGAATGCGCCAAGGATCTCAATGGCTTTTGATGCTTGCAAACGAATGTCTCCACCAGGAAGATTGCCATAATTCTGCGCTAAAACTAGCGAACCATCGCTCAAGCGAATATTTCTTCCTTGAAGCTGAACTGAACCCGCATTTACTCCACTGACATCTAATAGTGACTTTTGTGCTAGTTGAATGTCACCAAAGCTTTGCCCGTTGCCATACTCCAATTTATAGCCCTGGATGGTAGGAACTAAATTAACTAATCCTGAATCTCCCAGGCTACCTAATTCTATATGCCCTGTTTCGGCAGTCAGGGTAGCGCCATCAAGATTCAGATTACCACCCACCAACGCCAGGGTTTTTTTTGCCTGTACTTGCAATCTTGTTGGGCTAGGATTGCGAATCACAGGAGTAAAACCGCTCTCGATATCTAAATGTCCTGTACCTTGGACTTGTATCGGTGAAGGATTATTACCCAGTTGCAGTCCAATGGGAACATTAATACTTAGTAATGTATTAGCTTGGGGATTAATGGCGCTAAATTCAGTCCCATCAGCAAATTTGATGCTATTAGCTGTCGTGGCTATAAACGATCCACTAATATCCAACTTGGCATTTTGCCCAAATATAATGCCGTTGGGATTCATTAAAAACAAATTTACTGAGTTACTACTATTTATCGTTTGAATTAAGCCATCAATATGAGAAACATTTCCACCTGTAACCCGACTAAATATAGTACTAATATTTGGCGTATTTACTAGATTAAAAATTGCTGAACCATTATTCGGCACAGAGAAGTTAGTAAAACTGTGAAATAAATTATTACCTTTTTCAATACCATTAATAATATTAAAATTATTCCCGTTTGAGTTGATAATGGTGTTAGTTGTGCCATCGGATGTTACCTGAGCTATAGCAGATAGCATCATCCCTGGAGTTATTAACCCACTTGTCAACAGCAGTAGAAAGCTTAAGAGTCTCATGACTAAAAATTACCTATATCTGGTTTCAAGTTAGTATTCCCGTTGCGGGTGTTATCGATAGCATGATTAGTTTTTTGTGATGGCAGCACAGGTTAATGGTTGTTGCACCTGAGCCGGAGATTTATCTGCAACTAACTCGATTTTGCCTTGGGGGTTACGATGCCAAGAAGTAGCTTGGATAATAGCTTTTGGAGATTGAGGAATTTGTGCTGTAATTGTGCCAGTTTTCTCGAATGCAGAGAGATCGCGGATATCAGACCAAGTGCGTAGGCGTAGCCCGTCGTAGACATCGCTCCTGACTTCCTGCATTGGATTTTGCGGCACACCACCCCGTCCCGTTGCCACAAAACTACTGCCTTGATTACCAGCACAGCCTGTAGCAATTTGCTGGGATGGATCGGTTATATTCTCTGGCAGTTCTACTAAGCCAGAAGTGGGGTCAAGGCCGATATTATTAATTTGCACAGTGCCATTGACATTAAATTCGGAACTAGCAGTGATATCATTTGTTTGATCTGTGCGAGGAGTGAGGGTATTGTGAAACGCTAGACCAATAATCCCTTGGGTGCTAATTTGAATATTACCGCCACGACCTTGCATTGCATTGGCGATGATGTCGCTGTTTTCTAACCCCACAATCACCGGGGCATTAATTGATAAGTTACCACCATTACCATTGCCCGCTGCGGTGGCGGAAATGAGGCTATCGTGACGCATCAACAGATGCTCTTGTAAGTTTAATCTGACATTCCCTCCGTTTCCCGAGGCAGTTGATGCAGTGATGCGGCCTTGGTTGTCAAGGAAAATAGAGTTCGCATGCAGGAGCAAATCTCCCGCTTTGCCTTGACCATCATTTTTGACGGATACAAATGCCTCATCTGTGATGCGTAACGATGGTGTGTTAATGGTGAGAGAACCCGCATTACCGCTGGGAATGGCAGGAAATCCAAAGGCAGCTTGATTCGCTGGATCGAGAATTTCGGCGGTTGAAGCAATCCGGCTAGGTAAGAGCGATCCGGGAGTTCTCCCCGCGATATCCACCGATTTTGAAGCATTAACCGTTATGTTACCTGCTGCACCTGCGGCGACGGTGATAGACCCTAAAAATCCCCCATCTCGAATCACTAATCTGGATGTATTGATAAATGTGTCATTAGCATTTCCAGAAGCGCTGAAACTCAGTGAATTCACTGCACTCGGTGACAATGAGAGAGAGGCATTACCAACAATTTCGATCAAGTCTTCGGCATTGATTTGCATCATTCCAGCCTGTCCAGATCCTACGGTTACAGAGGAAATATCGCCACCATTGAGAAACTTCAGGTTGCCCGTTGAGACTGTAATATTGCCTGCATTGGCCGAGTTGAATGTGACTGTCGAAATCGAGGAGTTCCGGCTCAGATCGCTAAGGGCAAAGCCTTCAATTGCGATCGCATCGAGGACGTTAACTGTAACATTACCACCGAGTGCTGGAGAAAACGTCCGATTATTAATCTGTCCTCCATTTTCGATAGATAGTTGCGCGGCAGAGATGGTAATATCACCTGTTAGACTCGTTCCCAAATTATCGATTTGGATCAGACTTCCCAATGTTGCGTCGGGTGTATTCCCCGTCAGCTTTAGGGACTCAGATGCCTTGACTGTAATCCCAAGAGATGATTGCGTTGCCAGGTTTTGGAGCAAGACTGCGGAACCCTCAGTGAGGCTAATATTCCGTCCTTGTAATTGGATTGAGCCTTTGCTGCCGCTAGCATCGAGCAAAGATTGATGTGCCAAATGGATATCGTTGAATTGCCCCACCCCTGAGTAATCCCCCACCCACCCCGCAAGAGTAGGATTGAGTCTGACTTGCCCAGTGCTGACGCTCCCCACTTCCAGATGTCCGCCCCCATTAACGGCAGCAATGCCACCCGAGAAGTTAACTGCACTGCCAATCAGCGCCAGTGTATTGCCCGCCCCAACTTCTAACCCGATGGGATTCTGGCTGCGATCGGCGGGGGTAAAAAGGTTGCCGGCCAAGCGATGTCCACTCCTTTGTACAGTAATTCTCCCTGAGTTTTGCCCCATTTGCAAACCGACAGGTACACTTATTGTTAATAAAGGTGTAGCACTGAGATTGGTCGCACTAAATTCGCTCCCATCGCTAAACTTAATACTATTCGCCGTCGTACCTACAAATGACCCACCAATATTCAACGAGGCATTTTGCCCAAACACAATTCCCGCAGGATTCATTAAAAACAAACTTACAGGATTATTAATGTTGAGAGTTTGAATTAATCCATCAATATGGGAAACATTTCCACCCGTAACCCGACTAAATATAGTTGTAATATTTGGCGTATTAACTAAATCAAAAGTCGCTGAACCACCTGTAGGCACAGAGAAATTACTGAAACTGTGAAATAAATTGCTACCTTTATTTCTACCATTAAGAATAGTAAAATTATTACTGCTTTGGTTGACAATGGTGTTATCAGTACCATCAGATGTCACTTGAGCCATAGCCGATCGCATCATCCCTGGAGTTATTAACCCACTTGCCAACACCAGTAGAAAGCTTAAGACTCTCATGACTAAAAATTACCTATATCTGGTTTCAAGTTAGTATTCCCGTTGCGGATGTTATCGATCGCATGATTAATTTTTTGTCATGGCAGCACAGGTTAATGGTTGTTGCACCTGAGCCGGAGATTTATCTGCAACTAACTCGATTTGGCCTTGGGGGTTACGATGCCAAGAAGTAGCTTGGATAAGGGTTTCTGGGAAAGTGGGTATTTGTGCCGTCACCTCGCTAGTTTTGCGGTATGCAGTCAGATCGCGGGTATCTGACCAAGGGTGATCGCTCCTCACTTCCTGATTGGGATTTTGCGGCACACCACCCCGTCCCGTGGCGACAAAACTACTGCCTTGATTTGCAGAACAACCACTAGCAATTTGTTGGGATGGGTCGGTGACATTTGTAGGTAATTCGACTAAGCCAGAATTGGGAGAGATACCGATGTTATCAACTTGAACAGTACCATTGATATTAAATTCGGAACTGGCTGTGATGTCGTTGGTAAGGTCTTCTCTCGGAGTGAGGGTATTGCGGAATTTTAGACTAATAATACCTTGAGTAGTAATGGCAATATTGCCACCTTTTCCTTGCACAGCATTGGCAATGATATCACTATTTTCTAAACCAGTAATAATTGATGCATTAATGTTAATGTTCCCTCCTTTACCATTACCGCCTGCGGTCGAGGTAATTTGGCTATTATCGCGCAGCAGCAACAAATTCCCCACCTGTAAATCGATGTTGCCACCATTACCGGATGCTGTCCTGGACTCGATGAAAGCTTGATCTTTTAATTGGATACTATTAGCATCAATTTTGAGATTGCCACCATGACCAGTACCTTGATTGGTAACGGTCACAGTTCCTTTGTTTTTCAGGATGAGGTTTGGGGTTGTCAGGTTGATAGTACCAGAATCAGCAGTCAGTATATATTCTGATAACCCAAATAACTTCTGTAATACTGGGTTGAGAATGAGGGCAGAGGAGCTAATAGCACTCGGTTTTAATGGATTGTAACCATTAACTTCAACAAATTCCGTAGCATTGATCCTCACATCCCCGGCATGACCGATAAAATATGAACTTGTGCCGATCTCGCCGCCATCTATCACTTTTAACCTGGCAGTGTCCAGAGTTAAGGTTTTAGCATTGCCAACGTTGAAGGTGACTGAGGCAATTCTTGTGCCGAAAGGAGAGCTATTACTACTCTGCACAGTGGTATCTAGGTTGCGAACCACAACTTCACCACTAGAACCAACACCCCGCGATACAGAAGACAGTCCACCACCATAGGATATAAGTAAACTATCACCATGTACAAAAATATTACCTGCATTCCCAGAACCAAAGGTACTGGTATTAATGAAACTGCCACTGGCATTGAGGGGCGATAAGCCGGATATCTCTACATTTGTGGCATTAACCTGAATATTTCCACTGGCAGACACCCCATAAGTGTTACTACTTAATATCCCTCCTTCATAGAGATTGAGTTTGGGGGTAATAACACTGATATTGCTACCATAACCCTTGCTCCAGGTTTCACTCCGAACCCCGCTGGCTGCACCAGTTAGATTGATGCTTTCGCTTGCCTGAAGATGCAAGTTGCCACCAGGGAGATTACCATGATTTTGTACCAGTAACAGTGAGCCATCGCTAAATTGAATCTGCTTACCTTGCACCTGAACAGAACCAGCATTCACTCCACTAACATCTAGTAGGGATTTTTGGGCAAGTTGAATATCCCCAAAGTTGTTTACCTTTCCATACCCCAGTGTATACCCTTGAGTCGTTGATACCAGGTCAACTAATTCTGAGCTACCCAAACTACCTAACTCAATGTGACCTGTTTCAGCAGTCAGGGTTGCTCCATTCAAATTGAGATTACCACCCACCAACGCCAAAGTTTTTCCAGGTTGTACCTGAATTTGTGTCAGACTAGGAGTGCGAATAATTGGAGACAAAATATTGGTAATATTCAAGCTATATCCTGTACCTTGAACAGCGATCGCTGCTGGATTCTGCCCCATTTGCAACCCAATGGGCACACTCATCGTCAACAACGGTGTAGCAACGGGATTAGTCGCACTAAACTCTATTCCATCAGCAAACTTAATGCTATTCGCCGTTGTTACCACAAACGAGCCGCCAATATTCAGCGAGGCATTTTGCCCAAACACAATCCCCGCTGGATTCATTAAAAACAAACTTACCGGATTACTACTATTAAGCGTGCGAATTAATCCATCAATATTAGAAACATTTCCACCTGTAACTCGACTAAATATAGTAGTAATATTTGGTGTGTTAATTAAATCAAACGTTGCTGAACCACCCGTAGGCACAGAGAAATTACTAAAACTGTGAAATAAATTATTACCTTTATCAATCCCGTTAAGAATAGTAAAATTATTACCACTTTGGTTGATACTAGTGTTAATAGTACCATCGGATGTCACTTGAGCGATCGCCGATCGCATCATCCCCAGAGTTAATAGCCCATTGATTAATAGAAACACAAAGGGTATGACTCTCATCACCAAAAACTCCCTTTAACTGATGTAAAGTTAGAGTTCCCGAAATGGTATAGTTAATAACGCCATTAACTTTGAGGAATCGCCGCGCAGGTTAATGCTGGTTGCACCTGAGTAAGAGATGTCTGTGCAACTAACTCAATTTGTCCATTAGCGTTACGATGCCAAGAAGTTGCTTGCACAATCACCTCTGTTGATGAGGGGATTTGTGCTGTAGCTGCGCCAGTTTTACCGAATGCAGAGAGATTGCGGACATCAGACCAAGTGCGTAGGCGTAGCCCGTCGTAGACATCGCTCCTGACTTCCTGGGTGGGATTTTGCGGCACACCACCCCTTCCCGTGGCGACAAAACTACTACCAGTATTATTAGAACAACCTGTAGCAATCTGCTGGGATGAATCAACTAAGTTTACGGGTAGTTCTACTAAACCAGAACTGGGGTCAACGCCAAAATTATTAATATCTACTGTACCGTTAACACCAAATTGGGAACTAGCTGTGATGTCATTTTCTGGAGTCAGTTGAGGACGATATTCTAAACCGAAAATACCCTGAGTTGTAATGTTAATATTACCGCCACTACCTTGGACTGCATTAGCTACAATATCACTGTTTTCTAAGCCTACAATGATGGGTGAATTGATGTTAACATTACCACCATTACCATTACCGCCTGCGGTGGCGGTGATTTGGCTGTTGTCGCGCAGTTGCAATAACTTGCCAACTCCTAAGCTGATGTTACCTCCATCACCAGAGGTAGTCTTTGCTTGGATTAAAGCTTGATTCTTTAATTCGATACTATCTGCAGCGAGGTTGATACTACCACCATTGCCACTACCATCATTGGTAACGCTCACAGCCCCGCCATCCTGAAGCGTCAGGTTTGGTGTCGTGATGCTCACAGTACCTGCATCACCCACAGGTGTACCATAGAATACATTAAATCGTTTCTGTAATGTTGGGCTTAGGCTCAGGACGGACGAGGTGATGCTGCTATTGCTGATGCCGCTATTATTTATTACGTTCTTACTACCAATAATTTGGATGGATTCTGTGGCATTTATCCTGATATCTCCGCCATGACCGGCAGAAAACGAACTTGTGGTAATTGCTCCCCCATCTAGCAGATGCAGCCTGCCTGTATCCAGTGTGATGGTTTTGGCGTTTCCTGTACTGAAGGCAGTTGAGCTAATCCTAGTACCCATAGGTGCCGAGTTGCTTCCCCTGACGGTAGTATCCATGTTGTGAATGACAACTTGACCACTGTCACCGCTACCACGGGATATTGAAGACAGCCCAGCACCATCGGACACTAGTAAACTATCGCCATTTACGAAGACATTACCTGCACTTCCAGAACTGAAGGTACTAGTGTTAATCACGCTACCAGTTGAACTGATGGGCGAGAAGCCAGATATCTCCAGCACTGAGGCATCAACCTGGACATTGCCACTGGTAGCTGTTCCAAAAGTAATGTTATTTAATGCTGCTCCCTGCTGAAGGCTGAATCGGGGAGTAATGACGCTGATGTTCCCACTTGTTCCAATGCCTAAGGTTTCACTGCGAATGCCGCTGAGTGTACCAGTCACATCGATTCCTGCTGATGCTTGCAGATGTAGATTCCCGCCAGGAAGATTACCGAGATTTTGTGCTAATACTAGGGAGCTATCGGTAAGTTGAATGTGTTTACCCTGCACCTGCACGGAACCTGCATTTACCCCACTGACATCTAGTAGAGATTTCTTTTGAAGTTGAATGTCACTAAAGTTTTGCCCATTGCCATACCCCAGCGTATAACCCTGAGTGGTTGGCACGAGGCTAACTAACCCTGCGTCACCCAAACTACCCAATTCAATCCGTCCTTGTTCGGCAGTCAGAGTTGCCCCATGCAAATTTAGAGTACCACCCACCAACGCCAGGGTTTTTCCAGGCTGTACCCGCAGTTGTGTGGGACTAGGAGTGCGATTGATAGGAGTCCGACTATCCTTAAGTGTTAAGGTATGTCCTGTGCCTTGAAGTGCCAACGCTCCAGGATTGCTACCTAGTTGTAAACCAATGGGAACATTAATACTCAACAATGGGGGAGCTTGGGAACTAATCGCCTTAAACTCAGCGCCATCAGCAAATTTGATACTTTCGGCGGTTGTAGCAATAAATGAACCCCCAATATTTAAGCTGGCATTTTGTCCAAAGATGATGCCCTTAGGATTAAGCAAAAATAGATTAGCACTACCGTTGGCTTGAATTAAACCATCAATATGGGAAACATTACCGCCAGTCACACGACTAAAAATATTTTGAATATCTGAGGCATTGTTGAAAGATGCAGAACCATTGGTAGGAATTGAGAATTGGCTGAAGCTGTGAAATAGATTGTTGCCGACACGGCTCCCATTAGTGATGGTGAAGTTATTACCATTTTGGTTGACAATGGTGTTGGTTGTAGCATCTGATGTTACCTGAGCTATGCCTGCTCGCATCATCCCTGGAGTTATTAACCCACTTGTCAACACCAGTAGAAAGGTTAAGACTCTCATGATTAAAAATTACCTATATCTAGTTGCAAGTTAGTATTCCCGTTGCGGGTATTATTGATGGTATGATTAATTTTTTGTAATGGCAGCACAGGTTAATGTTGGTTGCACCTGAGCCGGAGATTTATCTGCAACTAACTCAATTTTGCCTTCGGGGTTACGATGCCAAGAAGTAGCTTGAATAATAGCTTTTGGAGATTGAGGAATTTGTGCTGTAACTATGCCAGTTTTCTCGAATGCAGAGAGATCGCGGATATCAGACCAAGAGCGTAGGCGTAGCCCGTCGTAGACATCGCTCGTGACATCTTGATTGGGATTTTGCGGTATTCGTCCAGCATTGCCCGTCCCCTCATTTTTCACAGTCACGCGTCCTCCATTCTGCACTTGCAACAGGGGTGTTGCAATGGTGACGCTGCCAGAATTGCTTTGAGGTATCGGGGGCAAGCGAAACACCGACTGCGTGACCGGATCGAGAATCTCGGACACCGAAGCAATGCGGCTGGAGGAAATTGAACCAGGAGCCATATCACTTACCAAAATCGACTCTGAAGCTTGAATCGAGATATTCCCCGCCTTACCAGTAGCGGGACTGCTCGATCCGATGGCACCGCCTTGCCTGAGAGAAAGTCTGGCGGTATTAATTGTTAAATTACCGGCATTACCGGCATTAAAAGTCCCAGTGGTGATGACACTAGGTACAAGGGTAAGGGGATTCACCCCAATCAAATCAATCGACTTAGTGGCATCAACTTGCACATCTCCGGCTGCCCCTGTCCCAAAGGTGAGGGAACTCACACTGCCACTGTTGAGGAGCCGGAGGTGGGCGGTGGTAATGTGGATGAATCCAGAGTTGCCGGTTGCACCAAAACCAGCATTGCCGACACCAATCAAACTGCTAGTAATGGGAGAGGCTGGGAGAAACCCATTGATCTCAATAGAATCTGTGGCATTCACGGTGATGCTGCCACTCTGTCCAGCACCAAAAGTAAAGGCAGTCAATCTGCCCCCGTCTTGAAATGAAAGTTGGCGGGCTGTGACTTGAATATTTGCACCCGCTCCCAGCCGCAATGTTTCACTAGAGATTGCACTAGCTGGGGAACCGTTGGGAGTGATACCACCTAACTCAAATTGCTCAGTAGCGTTAATACTAATTTGCCCCGCTGCTTGAGAGCCAAAATTTTTGAGAAGGGCAACGCTTCCCTCCGTTAGCCGAATATTTTCACCGTGAAACTGAATGGAGCCTCCCCCTAAACCACTGACATTGACCAGGGATTTTTGGCTCAGATCAATATCTGCAAAGTTTTGGATGCCAGCATAGTCAAATCCCCAGCCTGGAAGTGTCGGGTTGAAGCGAATCAGTCCATCTTGCACACTGCCCAGTTGGATATTGCCGCTAACACTGGACAAAATTCCACCAGTAGCGCTCAACCCATTCCCAATCAAGGCTAGAGTTTGTCCTGGATTGACCTGCAAACCGGGTGGACTAGTGCGAGTATCCAACGGGGTGAAGGGTCTGAACTGAATAGCATGTCCGGCATTTTGAATCGCTATAGTCCCTGAATTTTGCCCCATTTGCAAACCGATGGGTACACTCATCGTTAATAATGGTGGTGTCCCTGGATTTACGCCACTAAACTCAACTCCATCGGCAAACTTAATACTATTGGCAGTCGTTCCTACAAATGAGCCGCCAATATTCAACGCCGCATTTTGACCAAATACAACACCTGCCGGATTGATTAAAAACAAATTTACCGGGTTATTACTATTAAATGTGCGAATTAAGCCATCAATCTGAGAAACATTTCCACCTGTAACCCGACTAAATATGGTTGTAATATTTGGTGTGTTAATTAAATCAAACGTTGCTGAACCACCAGTAGGCACAGAGAAATTACTGAAACTATGAAATAAATTGTTACCTTTATCAATACCATTGAGAATTGTAAAATTATTCCCGTTTGAATTGACAATGGTGTTAGTTGTGCTGTCTGATGTCACCTGAGCGATCGCCCTTAGCATCATCCCTGGAGTTATTAACCCACTTGTCAACACCAGTAGAAAGGTTAAGACTCTCATGATTAAAAATTACCTATATCTAGTTTCAAGCTAGTATTCCCGTTGCGGGTGTTATTAATAACATGATTAACTTTTAGTCACAGCCGCACAGGTTAATGTTGGTTGCACCTGAGCCGGAGATTTATCTGCAACTAACTCGATTTGGCCTTGAGGGTTACGATGCCAAGAAGTAGCTTGGATAATAGCTTTTGGAGATTGAGGAATTTGTGCTGTAATTGTGCCAGTTTTCTCGAATGCAGAGAGATCGCGGATATCAGACCAAGTGCGTAGGCGTAGCCCGTCGTAGACATCGCTCCTGACTTGTTGATTGGGATTTTGCGGTATTCCACCCCGTCCCGTTGCCACAAAACTGCTGCCAGTATTATGAGAACAACCTGTAGCAATTTGCTGTGATGAATCGACTAAGTTTACAGGTAATTCAACTAAGCCAGAGTTTGGATTTACATCTGGTGTACTGATTTGTACAGAACCATTAATACCAAATTCGGAACTTGCTGTGATGTCGCTATCGGGTGTAAGTTGAGGGCGAAAAGCACCGCCAATCAGCGATTTAGTGGTGAGATTAATATTACCACCTTGACCTTTGATTGCATTGGCAGTGATATCACTATTATTGGCTTGAAAGATCAGCTGACTGTTAATTGAAATGTTGCCACCACTAGCCGTACTACCAGCATTTGAGCTAATTTGACTACCATCGCGCATTAGCAAAAGTGAACTCGCTAAGTTGATATTCCCTTGACTACCATAGGCTACTTCAGCCCGCAGCTTTCCCCCTTGACTCAATCTGATGGTGTCAGACTGAACCATTAAGTTGCCAGCGTTACTGTTGTTGTTGCTGCTGACCACAATTTCGGCTTCATCCCGTACAGTCAGGCTGTTTGTATTGACGCGAATAGAGCCAGCATCCCCATACCGAAGTCCCTGAGAAACTGGTAAATCTTTGGTCGATGTGTTATCCGAAAAAGCATAAAGACCACTTTTACCACCTGCATCTACGGCATAGGCAAAACTGAGTTGCACTGGAGAGCGAGATTTCCCTGCCAATTCAACCGTATCCGCATTAATTAAAATCCCGCCAGCATTGCCTTGGGTTTCCGAAGATGAAGAAATCTTGCCACCTTCAAATAGTTTGAGGTATCCCACATCAAAGGTAATATTGCCTCCTTTCCCAGTGGATCTATTTAGACGCGGCGTGCCATTCTCTTCCAGCACATAGGCAGAGGCAAAAAATCGACTGACGATACCGCTATTGGCATAACCAGCGATGGTGGCTTCATTTGCCTTGACATAGATGTTTCCAGCATTGCCTTGACCATAAGTACCTGTGCGAATTGCAGGGCCATTTAGTACTTCAACCTTGCCTGCTTCTAAAAAAATACTGCCGCCTTGTCCTGTGGCGTTTTCCCGAATGCTGGTACTCATACCTGTGAGATAACCTGGATCGCCGGTGCTTGACTCGCCAGTAACGCTGAGTAAATCGCTGGCTTTGACGATGATGTTGCCGCCATCACCCGAACCACGAGCGGAAGCCCGCAGTTCTGCCCCATCTTGAATCAAAACCGTTTTTGCCGTGATTTCGACGTTGCCCCCATGACCTTGCGATCCTTCTTCAGTATTTGCTGCTAAGGTGCTAGGAAATCGGTTATTCTTACCGTCGGTGGTGTCTTGTAGCAGTTCTACTCGGTCAGCTTGGGCGATTACACTACCGCCCTGGCCAGCACCCAAAACACGCGTGCGGATGCGGGCACCATCTTGGATTTTGAGGGTGGGTGTAATCAAGCGAATTTCGCCGCCGTTACCTGTTGCCCCAGCTTTAATATCAGTGCCGATATTGGTAACGATGCCAGAGGTAGGGTTCGAGCCAGCGATCGCAATGCTATCAGAACCTTGAATCAAAATACCTTGACCATTACTGGCTTTGCTGGTGTTAGCAGTGATGGAGGAAAGTCCGTCAATTGTCACTTGCTGTCCGTTGATTTGAATCCGCCCCCCACCAACGCCGTCGGCATTAATTTGGGCGGCGTTGGTAATCCGAACATTTCCAAACTCTGAATTAGGATAGCTAAATTGCCAGCCTGATGTTGTTTGAGCCAGGTTGACTGTTGTGTTACTGGCTAAAGCAGCCACTTCTACCTGACCAGTAGGGGCAGTAATTTTTCCCCGATCTATGGTGACTTCGCCACCCAGTAAACCAATAGTTTTGCCTGTTTTGAGTGTCAATCCTGTAGTACTGGCTTGATCGGTAATGGTTCCTGGATTTTGCCCAAACTGTAAGCCAATAGGCACTGCGATCGTTAATAATGGCGTTGCATTAGGATTCGTGGCCATAAACTCAGATCCATCGGCAAATTTGATCCTATTTGCTGTAGTGCTGACAAACGAGCCACCAATATCTAACTTGGCATTTGGCCCAAATATAATGCCGTTAGGATTCATTAAAAATAAATTTACCGGATTACTACTATTTCTTGTGCGAATTAACCCATCAATATTGGAAACACTACCGCCAGTGACACGGCTAAATATAGTATTGATATTTGGCGTATTAACTAAATCAAAAGTTGCCGAACCAGCAGTAGCTACAGAGAAATTACTGAAGCTGTGAAATAAATTATTACCTTTTTCTATACCATTAATAATAGTGAAATTATTCCCGTTTGAGTTGACAATGGTGTTAGTTGTGCTGTCTGATGTCACCTGAGCGATCGCCGATCGCATCATCCCTGGAGTGAATAACCCAGTTATGAATATCAATAGAAAGGGTACGGCTCTCATCACAAAAAACTTCCTTAACCTGATTTCAAGTTAGTATTCCCGTTGAGGATGTTATTAATAACATGATTAACTTTTAGTCACAGCCGCACAGGTTAATGGTTGTTGCACTTGAGCCGGAGATTTATCTGTAACTAACTCGATTTGGCCTTGGGGGTTACGATGCCAAGAAGTAGCTTGGATAATAGCTTTTGGAGATTGAGGAATTTGTGCTGTAATTGTGCCAGTTTTCTCGAATGCAGAGAGATCGCGGATATCAGACCAAGTGCGTAGGCGTAGCCCGTCGTAGACATCGCTCCTGACTTCCTGGGTGGGATTTTGCGGCACACCACCCCTTCCCGTGGCGACAAAACTACTACCAGTATTTACAGAACAACCTGTAGCAATTTGCTGCAATGGATCGGTGACATTCTCTGGTAATTGCACTAAACCAGAGTTGAGGTCAACATCGGGGCTAATAATTTGCACGTTTCCGTTAACTCCAAATTCAGAACTGGTGGTGATGTCGTTCTCTGTTGTGAGTTGGGGACGATATTTTAATCCAAAAATTCCCTGAGTAGTAATGTTAATATTGCCCCCACGACCTTTCTCCGCATTGGCAACAATATCACTGTTTTCTAAGCCGAGAATAATCGGTACATTGAGGAAAATGTTACCCCCATTTCCCGTGCCCCTGGCGGTAGCGTTAATATTGCTGCCTCGCTGCAATATGATGCTGTTCGCTTGTACCTGCAAATTACCGCCTTCCCCCGATTGGGTTGCGGCAGTGATGCTCCCTTGGCGATCCAATAGAATGGTGTTGGCATTCACGACCAAGTTACCCGCATTGCCTGTTCCATCATTTTTCACACTCACCAAACCACTAGCGGTCACGATTAAGCGTGGTGTATTAATCGTGAGAGTGCCCGATGCGCCAATGGGCAGAGGGGGGACTCCATACAGTTGTTGTGTAACAGCATCTATGATTGGTGCAGATGCTTCGATCGCACTGTCAAGGAGAACACTATCTCCTTTGCCCTGAACTGTAATCGATTCAGAAGCATTCACCGTGAGACTGCCCCCATTGCCAAACCCGAGAGTTGATGCCGAGATCCGCCCACCCGCTTGGAGATTAATGCGTTGAGCATTCACGGAAACATTGCCCCCATTGCCAAATCGAATGGTTCCAGCCGAAATGTTGCTGGGCTGAGCAAAAATCGGTTCGGTGCCGATGATATTGATCGTCCCATCGACATTCACGCTCACATTCCCCGAATTGCCCGTGGCAAAGGCTCCAGAATTGATAAAACTACCACCCATGAGTGTGAGTTGAGCCGTTGAAAGATTAATCAGACCGGCTGCGCCTGCACCGAAAGAGTTACTGCTAATACTACTGACCTGTCGGGTAAGCGGTGTGAAGCCAGTGAGTGTCGTAGACTCGGTGGCATCGAGATGAATCGCACTACTAGAGCCAGAAGCATAGGTATTCGCACGAATTTCCCCGCCTTGCTGGAGGCTGAAGCGGCGGGTGTCTACGGTAATCGTGCTACCGCCAATCGCCCCCAACTGATTGGTGTGTAAGCCACTCAAAATGGTTTGATTAGGTGTAGTACCCTGAATGGTTAATGAATCAGTGGCACGTACCTGAATTCCCCCGCCGGACTGGAGACCAAAGCTTTGAATCAATAGTGTTGAGCCATCGGTCAGACTCACATTTGCCCCCTGGACTTGAATGCGCCCACCCCCAATGCCACTAGCATCCAACATCGACTGTTGCGAGAGTTGAATATCGCGAAAGCTATTTACGCCGCTATAATCGAAATCCCAACCTTGAGGACTGAACGTGATACCGATTAATCCATCGCTAACAGCACCGATCGTTACCTGTCCTTGGGGTGCAGTCAAAGTTCCACCTGTGAAGCCAAGATCGCCGCCAACTAAAGCCAAAATCTGCCCCGGTTGCACTTGTAAGCCCGTCGGCGTGGCACTGGGGGTCGCGGGGACAAAGGTATTGGCTGCGGTGAGATGGTGACCGTTGCCTTGCACTGCGATGCCTGCGGCGGGCTGCGCCAACGCCCCCGTATTTTGCCCCATTTGCAACCCAATTGGCACACTCATCGTCAACAACGGTGATGCAGTTAGATTAACTGCACTAAATTCGACTCCATCGGCAAACTTAATACTATTTGCCGTTGTCCCCACAAAGGAGCCGCCAATATTCAACGAAGCATCTTTACCAAAGACAATCCCCGCAGGATTCATCAAAAACAAGCTGACACGATTATTACTGTTGAGAGTTTGAATTAATCCATCAATATTGGAAACATTTCCACCTGTAACCCGACTAAATATAGTTGTAATATTTGGCGTATTAATTAAATCAAAAGTTGCCGAACCACCAGTAGGTACAGAAAAATTACTGAAGCTATGAAATAAATTATTACCTTTTTCTATACCATTAATAATTGTAAAATTATTACCGTTTGGGTTGACAGTGGTATTCGTAGTACCATCAGATGTTACCTGAGCAGTTGTAGGTAATAATATCCCTTGAGTTAATAACCCAGTTGTTAAAATCAATAAAAAGGGTAAAACTCTCATCGCCAAATATTTCCTGTGGTTGATTTCAAGTTATTATTCCCTAAATAGTATTATTGATAACATTATGAACCTGCAAAAACCGCAGCACAGGTTAATACTGGTTGCACCTGAGTAGAAGATTTACCAGCAATTAACTCAATTTTGCCCTCTGCATTGCCATGCCAGGAAGTAGCTTGGACAAGAACCTCTTTTGATGTAGGAATTTGTGCGATGACGGAGCTATTTTTGCGATATACAGAGATATTGCGGATATCAGACCAAGTGCGTAGGCGTAGCCCGTCGTAGACATCGCTCCTGACATCTTGATTGAGATTTTGCGGTATTCCACCCCGTCCCGTTGCCACAAAACTGCTGCCAGTATTATGAGAACAACCTGTAGCAATTTGCTGTGATGAATCGACTAAGTTTACAGGTAATTCAACTAATATAAGGAGATGGAAAAATTGCCAGATGATGATCAACAGGAGTCGATAAAAATTTAGTTGCTAGAGATCAAAACGGCGAATACTGCACTGAGAAATATAACCCGTTTTCCTGGAGCGATCGCTTTTCACCGTCTACTGAGATTAAGGGAATGCCCCAATCTACCCTAGCTGAGAATTTATCGCTCTGTTTCCACAACAGCCCCAAGCCAGTACTAACAAGGGTACTTGGTGATGGATTTTCGCCTTTGGTATTCCAGCCTTTGCCAATATCAACGAAGGGTGTCAGTTGCAGCACCCCACCAATTTTGGCAGCGCGGACAATTGGGACTCGAAATTCTGCCGAAAATAACAGACCATTATCTGTGAGTAATGCGTCTTGGCGATAGCCCCGTACACTTAGCTGTCCGCCAAGACCAAATTGCTCTAAAGGCACTAGGGAATCTGCTGCCAATTGGAAATCGCCCCTAGCCAAAAATAGAGTATCTGGTGCCAGCTGTCGTACCCACTGCGCCTGTCCCCGCCAAGCAAAAAAGCGGCTATCTGGGGCATTTTCATTGACATTTGCTCCGAACCAATCTACCCCAAGGCTAAATTGCGATCGCGCCGCAAATACATACTGGTTGCTTCGCTGGGTATATTCTTGAAAAAAGCGCAAAGCCGAAATATTGGTTTTTCCGTTTGCATCGGCACCTGGGGAGAGTCGAAATGGCCCAATGTTATCAATACCCAACTCAGTTTGGCTTGATTGGCGCGAGAACGATAGCCCCACTGCCAATTCCTGCGTTGGCTTTTGTATCAGTGGTTGCCGATAGCCCAATTCGTAAGACTGGGTATTTGACTGAATATCAAGGATGCTGAATGGTTTTTCAATCACGCGATTCCATCCCTGGCTAAAACCGAAGGATACAGTGCCATTGTGGGCGTTAATCGGCAGCGTGTAATTGACATTGATTGTATTACTGCCATCGGTATTGGCGTATCCGACGCTTAGGGTATCGCCCAAGCCCAATAAATTAGCTTCTTGCAGATCCACTCCCCGGCGAAAGCTGCCCACACTTGGCGATCGCCCATTATCCAGGTTTGCTGTCAGCTTAAAAGTTTCCGCTTCTTCAATCTCTACTTGCAACACATTAGTTCCGGGTTGCACGCCTGTCTGCAACTCGGCTGATAGGTTTTGAATCCGCGGATCGAGGCGGAGTAGTTGTAGCTTTTCTATTAAGTGTGGTATATTTAGGGGTCTACCTGCACCAAGTTTGATGCGATCGCGAATGTATTGAGTGTTTAATCGCCTATTACCGATAATCTTAATTTCTTGCAGACTACCCTCAATCACCTGAATTTTGATCGTCCCAGCTTCTATTGTCTGCGGTGCAACCACTGCGCCTGTGGTGACATAACCGTTATCAGTGTAGAGTTTGGTGATGGCATCTTTAACTTGCAACAACTCTGCAAATGTCAGTTCCCTCCCGACAAAGGGATTTGTAACAGTGGCAAACTGTTCTGCTTTGAAAACTGTACTGCCCAAAACTTCAATGCGATTGACCCGAAATTTGGTATTAGGGTCATTCTGCTCCAGAATCGGCTGATTCGGTAGTTTTAGGGATGGAAGCAATTGATTCTCATCTGGTGGCTTAGGTAGCACATCCGACGGTAACGGAGTGTCAGGAATATCCTCTAATCGACCTGGGGGTAATGTCTGAGGAGCGGGAGTTTGGGCGATTGCATCCTGACAGTTGCACAATATTGTGGCGATCGCAAAGCTGAGTGTTATAAATCCAGCAAAAATCCTCAGTTCGCCCACGGACTTGCTTACCTTTGGCTGATTTATAACCAAGGTTTTTCTAACCATTATTTGATTTGTAATTAAATAAATTAGGGATTAAATTCTTAATACTTTGGAAAGTATAAGTAAATACAGCAGTTTGCAAGTAAATGAGGTACACAATGCAAGACTCAACATCAGATAAAAATAGTTTCTACCTCCTGCCTCCTGACTCAAAACCCGTAACTTTGTACTTCATGCAAAAGAAAACTGCTGTAAGTGGTAAGTACTATATCTAACTTAATTTTTTTTTGAAAAGATCAGTAATATTACTATTTGTCAAAAAAGAATTCAGAAGCAAAGCCAGATACAAGAAGGGTATTCTGCCCGAAAAAATGGATAAATTACTGGTTAAAGATACCCACAAAACTTGAAATTTGGTGGTTTACAAAACGCTTGCAGACTCACTACCGCTACGGATAAGCAAGCTATAGCAATCCTATTTGAGTTGTGAAAATTAACGAACCGCTTTTCCTTGCCTACGGAACGCACTCGCGTTCGCAAAGCGTCTCCAAGAGTTGACGCCAACGCGAAGCGTCTTGTTAGAGAAGAGCGCCTTTCCTTTCCTACGGAACGCACTCGCGTTCGCGCAGCGTCTTGTAGAGAAGAAAAGAAAGAGAAGTTTTCACAAATGATTTAGGACTGCTATATAGGACTCATATTTGATTGTGTGAAAAAAACTTAGTACACTTTTATTCCTTCTTCCCAGTCCCCATTACCCCTTATCCCCTTCAGGGGCCCCACCTTCCCCAGTAAAGAGTCCCTAGTCTCTACGAGTAATTCACGCCCATCAAATCGGATTGCTATAGCAACAGCATTTTGATTTGAAATTCTACCTTTTATTCAATTAATTTGATATTTAATTATGCAAGTATATCAAGATGATTGCACTATATCCAAAGCGAAAGTCAGAGCGAAGATTTCCTCGGCTCTGAACTTTGTAAGAGAGTATTCTTATTTAAATTCCCTAACTTTAGTTATGAGAATTCACTGTTAGCTGATAACTGTTAAGCAGCATATTTCACTGACAAATTAAGATGTACTTATCCTGTTTGATTTTTTTGCAGTCTGATTCAGGAGGTTTCAGAGGCTTTTTCATCTTTAGGGTAAAGAGAGCGAATTAACTCCCGAATTACATCAGTTGCTGGTCTGCCAGTCGTTGAACAGTATTGTTCAAGCTTCTGTGCCTCACCTGATGTGAGATTGATTGTAAGTCGTTTAACAGCCCATTTTTTATTCATGTACTAGACAAGGTATGTTTTTAAACTACTTCTCTAATATCAATCATCTAAACTGCTCTTACAATGGTATAAGTAACGACATTTAGTTTAAGTAATCATGAAGTTAAATAGGATATTTTTCCAAGCAATAGTCAATAGATGAAGTTTATTCTAGATTATAAAGTTCAGCTACTTTGTGGGCAGTAATTATAAATAGAATGTAAAAACAATATTAAAGTATATGAACACAGAATAGGTATTTTCACAGAACAGTTGAGGATAATAATACAGAAAAATTTTGCAGCCCCGGCAAATAGAATTCCCGGCTACACAGAGCAAACCCACCTCTAGGGGTTTAGGGAACTTCAAGAAATAAATTATCCAATTTCACGCCCATCAAAACGACTCTCTCTCGCCCCTGCTCCCTGCCCCCTACCTGATCACAACGACAAATTTTCACGCCGACCTACACCTACTTACCCTGCCGGAAGGCTTTGCCTACGTTTGTGTAGTCGCAAATTTTATTCTCCCAATACTTTTCAAATTTAGCTGTTTTTAATTGTTAACAAGTCATGTGCTAATAATGTATCGGCAGCATATTTAATCATATCAAATGACATTCCTGACCTTTCTGCAATATCTAGTAGAGTCTGCTGACCATCAGATAAATTTAAAACCCACAAAGTTGCCATTTGATTTAGCCTACTATCTGGACGACCATTGTATGCCTGATATAGACCCCTTCTCCCCAACTGTGGCTCACATTTAGGATTTTTGCTGTAATAAATGTCATTATTATTGAGGATATGCAATATTGAACTACATTGAAAGAATGACTCCGCAAGATATTGGGGCTGAACAAAATTTAAATCATCTGCTGAGGTGTGATATTCGGGAAAACAGTTATGAGATGATCGCATCAAGCAACCTACAGCTAAATTAAATCCAGGTGAGCAATATTGTCGCTCATCATAGCCATAGGGGAAGAAATCTATAATTTTGTAATCTTGTTTTGAGTTTTTGAGTACATAAGCAGCAACTTTATCGATTTCAGTGTCACCTCTACGGCTTTTTTTGTAAGTAAAGTTGCCGGAATCTCCTAAACAAGTTAATACCAAGCCATGTTTAATATTATTGACTTTGGCTTCGTTGAGAGCCAACCATGTAATTGAGCCAATGGTTCCGGGAATCCAGAGAAATCTATAGGAATATCTTGGTGTAGTTTGACTTAAATATTTAGCGATAAAAGTAGCGATCGCAATTCCTGAAAGATTATCATTACAAAGTGAGGGATGACAGACATGACAAGAAATTAAAACTTCGTCGGTGCTCTTTCCTGGAATATAATACTCGCCATAAGTAAGATGACCTGGTTCAAGAGAAGAATCAATAAATACTTCATATTCTTGATCATTTAGTTCCAAATATTGATTGTGACTCAGGCAAAATCCCCAAGCTTCTTTATAGTATGAAGTACGGAAGGGAATCCAGTCAGGATACTCAGGTAGAGTAAATAGATGCGCTTTGAGTTCTGTAAGAAATACTTTTTTGTCAATTGGAAGGCTGTAGCTAACAACGTGCAGATTGGAATTAGCAAAATCTACAATTTTCTTTCCTTGTGAGTTTTTAATGTAGGCATCTTTAATATTCCATTCTTTCGGAACTGTCCAATCGAAAATTTGAGTGCCAGTTGGAACTTCATGAACTGATAAAGGAATATGCTGCTGAATAAGTTTCAGAGTTTCTCTAACACCATTACCTGTAATACTGCGACATATAGGATATAGCTGATAAACTAGTTGATAAACTTCCTGAGCAATTTCCTCAGAGGATGTTTTTATACTACTAATATTCATATATTTTCAGCTATTTTAAATTTTAAGGAAGTAGGGGTTTTGTAAATGGGCGGATGTTGATGTCAGTAACTTCAGCAGTAGAAGGCAAGCTAAGTGCATTGATGACTACACTTGCCACATCTTCTGGTTGCATCAAGCGTTCAGGGTGATAAATTTTACCCTCCATCTCGTGAATTTGTGCTTGCATAGGAGTTGCAGTACGCCCAGGAAAGACACTAATAACACGTACTTTATCAATATTAACTTCTTCTCTAAGACTATCTGCGATCGCTTTTAAGGCATGTTTAGTTGCTGCATAATGTCCTGCATTAGCACTCGCCCTTAAGCCTACAGATGAGTTGATAAACACAATTTGACCATGCTGGATTTTGAGCATGGGTAGCAAAGCTTGAGTCAGCAAATAAGGGGCACGAACATTGGTACGATATTGTTGGTCGAATTCTGCAACGGGAGTAGTTGCAATTGTACCCATTGATAAAATAGCAGCGTTGTGAATTAAAATATCAACTTGCCCAAAATCTTGCCCAATAGAGACTATGAGTTTATGAATGTCTTCATCCAATGCCAGATCAATCTGATAGCTTTTGGATCTAGGTGAAGTCTCTTGAACAGTCTGAGCGATCGCCAAGAGTGTTTCTAAACGACGCCCTACTAAACATAGTACAGCACCTTGCCGCGCCATTTCCAAAGCGATCGCTTTACCAATACCGCTATTCGCTCCTGTCACCACAACAATTTGGTTAGTGAATTGACTGATCATTTTTTAGATATGACGTTTTTTTAATTGTAAGTGAATTAAATAAAGCCCAATTCCTGTCTTTATCAGATATTTCACTCATAGGTAGGGGCCATTGAATTTTGTAAATTTGAGAGAAGATTAAAAATATAATTTGTTATAAAAATATTTTTCGGCAGTAAAATGCTTCAGCATATTTACTCGGTGAATTTGATTCAATCCCACGAATTCTAAGAATCGAACGAAAAGTCTCTTCTGTAAACCACTGTTTATTATTCTGGGTAGGGAACGCATCCAAAATATATTGAATTTTTCGGCGGCAGAGTGTCTCATTTAAATGGACAAAGAAATTAGGAATACCCAAATCACCATCATATTTGGGTATTTCATATTCTAAAATTAAATGATTTCTAAAGGTATTCCAAGTCAAGTCAGAAATTAAGCGGTGATCTTGATGGCGATCGTCTCGGTGATGAGTAAAGACTATATCTGGTGAAAACTCCTGCTTCAACTGCTCAAAGTATTCCTTCACCTCTATCCCTTCAAAAGGTAGAAAACCATCTCGAAAATTTTTAATGATAATTTTCTTGATCGGGATTTCTTTTAAGAAGAGATTAGCACTTGTTATTGCTTCCTCTGCTCTTTGCTCATTGGAACTAAACACAACCCAATAGATAACAACATGTTGGTAATTCTCTATCAGCTTTAATATTGTGCCTCCACAACCAATCTCGATATCATCACAATGAGAACCTAGACAAAGAATTTTGTACTCAGATTCTTCTGTCTTGTTCAAGCTAAGTTGGATCATATATGGCTAACTTCTAGTTGTTCATCTCCCCATACTTCCCAAGGTCTTTCACCTTGAGCATACATATCATCTAACTGTTGCTTCTCTTTAAACGTATCCATTACCCCGAAAAACCCAGTATATTTATACGCAAAAAGTTCTTTTTTGGCAATCAGTCTTTGAAAAGGTTCAAGAACAAGTTCTTCGCCACGATTAATATAGTTAAAAATCTCTTTTTTAAAGATAAAATATCCTCCATTAATCCAAATATCACGTTGCTTGACATCTTTGATATCCTTTACCAAGCCATCCTCATGCATGTCAACTAGGTGAAAACTTTGGCTTGGTCTGACACACAAAAAACTACCGATTTTATCACGCTGATAAAAATCATTAATATACGTTGGTAGATGCAAGTCTGTCAAACCGTCACTGTAGTTAGCCAAAAATACTTCTTCTCCTTCTAGATACTTTTCTACTGCCTTGAATCTTTGTCCAATATTGGCAGTTAAACCTGTATCTACAAATGTGATATTCCAATCTTGAATATCCCGATTAAACAACTGAATTTTGCTCCCATTGGAAAGGCTAAAGTTATTAGAAAGCCATTCATTGTAATTTAAAAAGTAGCTTTTAATTAGATCAGCTTTGTAACCAAGACATAAGATAAAATCTTTGTGCCCATAGTGAGCATAGTATTTCATTACATGCCATAATATCGGTCTATAACCAATATTGACCATTGGCTTAGGAATACTTTCTGAATATTCTCTCATTCTGGTTCCCAAACCACCACAAAATAAAACTACTTTCATGTTATTTCCCCTTTTTGATGATGAAAAAATATTAAATATTTAAGAGTAGACATTAACTTCAGGAATTGGTACAACAAATTTACCTCCCCAATCCCGAACGTAAGCGATTTGCGTCATAATTTCATTTTTCAGATTCCAGGGCAAAATTAGTATATAGTCAGGCTTAGTTTCAGCAATTTTGTCTGGATGAAAAATCGGAATATGAGTTCCTGGTAAAAATTGACCCTGTTTGTAAGGGTTACGGTCTACTGTGTAGTCAAGAAAATCTGTGCGGATACCACAATAGTTTAAGAGGGTATTTCCCTTACCTGGAGCACCGTAACCAACAATCGATTTTCCCTCTCGCTTAACTTTGATCAAGAAATCTAATAACTTCCGTTTGGTTTCTTTAACTTGTTCACCAAAGGAAAAATAGTATTCTAATTGCGTAAAGCCAGCCGCTTCTTCTCTATCTTTTAGTTCTGATACTTGGTGGCTAATAAGTTTAGAAGAGTCTTCATTGTGCCGCACATAAATTCTTAAAGAACCACCATGAGTAGTTAATTCTTCTACATCAAAAATTGTCAACCCGTGAGCAGCAAAAATCTTTTCTACGGTAATAAAAGAAAAATAAGAGAAATGCTCGTGGTAAATAGTATCAAACTGATTTTCCTCGATTAACCGCATTAGGTGGGGAAATTCCATAGTAATTACACCATGCGGTTTGAGGATAATTTTCATTCCTTTGACAAAATCATTGAGATATGGTGTATGAGCCAGAACATTATTTCCGAGTAATAAATCTGCCTGTTTGCCCTTAGCAACCTGTTCTTTTGCTGTCTCCTGCCCAAAAAATTTGACAACTGTAGGAATACCTTTTTGAATTGCTACCTCAGCAACATTTGCTGCTGGCTCTATTCCCAGCACCGGGATGCTTTTAGCAACAAAGTATTGCAGCAAGTAGCCATCATTACTAGCAATTTCTATTACCTGACTTTCCTGGTTTAATTGAAAACGTTCTACTACCAAATCAACGTATTTATTAGCGTGTTGTAACCAGCTATCAGAGTATGAAGAGAAATAAGCATAGTCGCTAAAAATATTTTCCGGGCTAATGTATTCTTGGAGTTGAACTAAAAAACACTCCTCGCAAACATAGACATGCAGAGGATAAAATGGCTCTACTTCATTGAGTTGTTTGAGACTGCGATAGCTTTCGCAGGGAGGAGACATACCTAAATCTACAAAGGTATGATGCAACCCTGTTTCACAGAACAAACAGTTACCAGTTATTGGCTGATTATTTGTTGGTTTTAGTAAATTCATATATTTATTCTTTTTGCAAAAATCAAATTTCTAATTTAAACAGTTCGCCAGAAAAAATCTTGATCGATTTGCTGAGTACGAATGAGATATTCCAGTTGTTTCAGACGAGTAAAACCTCTAGACTCAAATGTTTCTCTATCCATATCAATTTGCTGGAAGACATTATAGAGTTGTTGAGCACCTCGCTGGGCATCCCATTCACATTTGAATCCTGGTAAATTTTGGTTAATTTTATCAAATAAAACCCGATAGCTGCGGTTGTCAGGATCGTGTTTGCCAAAGCTCAATTGACAATCTGTAAAGACATCTGCAACTATTTGAGCAATTTGTTTGACTTGATAGTTGCTATTTGTATCACCGACATTGAAAATTTGGTTGTGAATTATATCACGCGGAGCTTCTAAGGTACAGATAATTGCTTTGCAGATATCTAACAGATGCACTAGGGGACGCCAAGGTGTACCGTCGCTGTTCATCTTGATTTCTTTAATTGTCCATGCCCAACCTGCTAGATTGTTTAAGACAATATCAAAGCGCATTCTAGGAGAGGCGCCATAGGCTGTGGCATTTCGGAGAAAGGTGGGAGAAAAGCCATCATCAGCAAGGAGTTTCACATCCTGTTCGACAAGTGCTTTGCATTTGGCATAAGCTGTTTGGGGATTGATGGTAGACTCTTCGCTAACGTAGTCTTCAGTGGCAAAACCATAGACACTGCATGATGATGTATAGACAAAGCGTTGGATTCCAGCTGCTTTTGCTAGCTTCGCTAGATGTACTGAGCCTTTGTGATTGATATCGTAGGTGATATCAGGGGCTAACTGACCTAAAGGGTCGTTGGAGAGTTCTGCCATCTGAACTACTGCTTCCACGCCTTGCAGGTCTTCTGTTGTAATGTGGCGGATGTCTTTGTTGAGGGTTTTGGCAGTTACCTTAGTGCCGTTATATAGCCAACCTACTTTATAAAAGCCAGTATCCAAACCAATAACTTCATGACCTTCTTGGATTAAGAGGGGAGCTAATAACGAGCCGATATAACCTTCAGTTCCAGTTACAAGTATTTTCATATCCTATGGTGCGATCGCAGTTTGTGGGGATTTTAATTCAGTAGGAATATTGTCTTGGGTATTATCTACAGGTAGTGGTAGCAACTTAGCAATGATTTCTTCTCGTAGGGGAGCTGCTTCATCTTGAGTCAACCAAGCAAATAACTTTGCTACCGCTTGCGGAGAGTGATCTATTTTGAGAATTTCTTGGAGTACCAACAAAGCCGCGGTGATATTGCCTGCCTGGAGAGGAATTGCTGCCAGCTTCAGACAATAGTTGAAATTGTGACTACGAGCTTTGGCGGTAATCTGGGCGCGATGCTCAATGGGAAAATAGCTATCAGAAACCTCAATTGCACGGCGAATCGCTTCCGCCATTGTTCCAGAATGTAAGCTTTGATTTGTGAGTCTATTAATCTCAGAATGAAGGCGGTAACAAGCTAAAATATCTGGTTCATACCACCAATCGTAAAAAGAAGCAAGGCGTTTAAAAATCTCCCAGTCACAAATTGGGGGTAACTCTGGGTAATACCCCCCTAAGCGTTCATGAGTTGTCCGCCGAACCACCATTGCAGGGATCATCACTAGACCGCATACACCAATGAGCGACAGCCAATCCTGCATGATACCCCTGTGTTCTCCATACAACGAAACTACTTCCCCCTGCTTGATCGCTTCTCCTTTTTCGTTAATATATTCAAAACCTGTACAAGCAACCCCAACAGAATCTGGGCAAGTTGCTAGACTCTGCTGGAGGCGTTCATAAAAGCCTCGATTTACATAGTCATCATCGTGGAGAACATGCACCCACTGACCGCGACTCAGGGCAATCCCGGCGTTATAATTTCTTACTCCACCAATATTTTGCTGATTGCGGTAGTAGCGGATTACTCCTCCCCCAATACTGTTTACTAGATCGAACAACGGTAGCGTACTGGCATTATCTATCACCAGAATTTCCATTTGCTCTGCTCCAGACCATTGCACCAACACGCTAGCCAGACATTCAAGCAGATAATCGGTGCGGTTATATACCGGAATCACCACAGTCCAAAATGGTCGGGGTTTCTCTGGGTTTGTGATCGGTGGAATCGCTGGAAAATGATAGTCGCCAATATTAACTTCGTCTTGGGAAATGGGCGGAGTAACGAGTATTTCTTGGGTGGTTCCAGCATTCTGGTAAGCAGTCACCGCTTTGGCGTAGTGGGGATTGAGTAAAGTCAATCCCTGACGATACACAGAAATCGCCTCTGCGATCTTGTTTTGAGTTTGGTAAACCTGAACCAAGCGGGTATAGGTTTTCCAGTTTTGAGGATTGAGTTTTAAGGCTTGGTGATAGGATGCGATCGCGTCTTCCCATTTCTCTTGTTTTTGCAGGGCACTGCCCAAGTTATAATGGGCATCGAGCAAATCTGGCTGAAATGCGATCGCTTGCCGATGGTACACAATCGCTGTCTGCATATCGCCTGCTTTTTGCCGAGCAATGCCTAACTGATTGTTTAATTTTGCATAGTGAGCTTGTTGTTCGGGCAAAAGCTTGCCTTGGGCGTTGAGAATATTACCCAAGTTGACTTCAGCTTCTGTGCAGTTAGGCTGCAACTCTAACGCTTTTTGATAACAGACAACTGCCTCTTCCAATTTGCCTTGTTGTTCCAGAGTGTAGCCAAGGTTGTTGTGTATAGCTACTAGCTTTGGCTGTAGGGCTAAGGCTTGGCGGTAAGCTACCTCTGCTGCTGATAACTCACCTCCAGATTGACGCAAATTGCCTAAACTAAACCAAGCTTTGACTAACTCTGGTTGCACTTGGACAGCTGCACTAAACAACTTTTCAGCTTCTTGAGGCTGACTAGTTTGCTGCATCAGCAAGCCTAACCTATATAAAGCCTCTGGATGGTCAGGCTGTGCTTCCAGAACTTGACGATAACCCTGTTCTGCTTGTTCTAGACTATTGGCTTGGTGTTGTTGAACAGCAAATTGGAGTGCTTCAGTAATGGTTTTCATATCTATTCCTGTTATATTCAATAACCACAAGCAAAATGAAAGTTTAAAAAGTGTTTAATTAATACTTTAAAATTTTTTAATTCAGTCAAGTTCCAGATTTGGCAACATTATTATTCAAAGAAAGCGAGAGCAACCTTGAAGTAATCTCATCCCTAAGCAAAGCCGCTTCATCATGCTGCAACCAGGTGAATAAGTTTGCCACTGCACCAGAAGACCGATCAATTTTCAGAGCCTCTTGAACCATGCGAAGCGCCCCTTCAACTTTGTCAAACTGCAAAGGAATACGAGCTTGTAACAAACAATAGTTAAAGTGATGGCTACGAGATTTTGCTGTGATTTCTACAGGAATATAATCCTCGGAAATTTCAATCGCACGTCGCAGACATTTACTCTGAGAACCAGATAGTATAGATTCGGTTGTAATATTGTGAGTGTGATGACGGTAACGAGCTAAGATTTCCGGTTCGTACCACCAATCATAAAAAGCGGTAACGCGCTTATAAAACTCCCAGTCTCCAGTATAATTTAACTCAGGAAGATATCCCCCTAAATGTTCATACGTTGAACGACGGACAACCACCGCAGGCATATTTAATGGATTTCCTACCCCAATCATTTGTATAAAATTTTCAGCAATCCCTCTGTTGTCTCCATAAATTTGTTGGGAGAAGACCACCTTTCCCTGCTCATTAATGTTTTCATAGCCTGTAAAAGCAGCCCCGACAGATGGCGAACATGTTTCTAAAGACTGTCTCAGGCGAGCATAAAAACCTGGAAGAACATAATCATCATCGTGAAGTAAATGAATCCACTGCCCTTGGCTGATGGCAACTGCGGTATTAAAATTTTGATATGCTCCCCTGTTTTGGCTATTGCGATAGTAGCGGATGATTCCCTGACCAATTTCATCGACTAAATCTTTCAAAGGGACAGGACTGGCATCATCAACAACGACAATTTCCATCTCTTCTTCTCCAGACCATTGCCTCAGAACACTCACCAAACATTCAAAGAGGTAATTAGTCCGGTTATTTGTGCTGTAAATTGGGAGTACAACACTCCAAAAAGGTCGTTTTCTATCATGGGCGATTGGGGGAATCGCTAGGAACCTATGCCTGCCTACAATTACCTCCCCTTGGGGAATTGGGGGTGTAACTGATATTTTTTGAGAAATTTCAGCATCTTTGCCAGCTGCTAATGCTTTGGCATAGTGGGGATTAATTAGCTTTAACCCTTGTTGATAG
This sequence comes from Nostoc sp. ChiQUE01b, assembly GCF_034531255.1. Classification (NCBI taxonomy): domain Bacteria; kingdom Bacillati; phylum Cyanobacteriota; class Cyanophyceae; order Nostocales; family Nostocaceae; genus Nostoc; species Nostoc sp. ChiQUE01b. Next base: position 56,829 of record NZ_JAVRBM010000029.1, read on the forward strand.
GCAGAAACTGCTTTCTGGTATTGGTCCTGCTGTTGGTAAATTTTGCCTAAATTGAGGTAAACTTCTCCATCGTTGGGATTAAGTTCCAAGAGTTTTTGGTAGGATGCGATCGCTTCTTCAAACTCCCCTTGTTCTTGCAGCGCCAACCCCAGGTTATAATGAGCTTCTAGCAAATTTGGTTGTAGTGCGATCGCTTGCTTGTAACAAGTAACAGCATTTTTCAAATCAAGAGCTTTTTTCCGGGCAACACCCAATTTATTATTCAATTGTGCATAGTGCATTTTTTGATTGACCGAGAGCTTACCTTGAGCGTGTAAGGCATTGCCCAAACTAGCCTCTGCTTCTATAAAGTCTGGCTTTAACTCTAGAGCTTTTTGATAATAGTTAATTGCTTCTTCAAATAATCCTTGTTCTTGCAGAGTATAACCCAAGTTATTGTAAATTTGCAGTGAGTTAGGTAATAAAACTAAAGCTTGTCGATAAGCTTTCTCTGCTTCCGAAAACTGTTTCTGTGCTAGACGCAAATTACCTAAACTGAACCAAGTCTTAACAGAATCTGGTTGAACTTGCGAAGCCGCACTTAGGCACTGTTCAGCAGTTTGATATTGTCCCATCTGCTCCGCCAACATCCCTAAACCATGTAAAGCTTCAGAGTTGTCAGGTTGTTTTTCCAGAACTTGAATATATAGCAGTTCCGATTCCACTAAACGATTGTCTCGTTGCTGTTGAACTGCTAGTTCGAGGATTTCAGCTACTGCTGTTTTATCTAGCGATTCAGCATCATCCTTTTGACCTGACAGATGCTTCTGCACCGCCATTTGAATAAGAGATTTAACTTTAGATTCTGAAATATTTGTAGTATCCATAACTTAATTAATTTGATATTAGATTGTTATTGTTATAGATTTTAGTATAGCTTCAGAAAATAGATGATAGGTATCAAGAAAATAAATATTTATTTTACCTATTTTTACCTGTTAATAAAGCAGGGCTATTTCATTAGACAAGGGAGAGATTTTGTCAACAGTCTGTACGAGAAACTAGCCTGAAATCAGTAATCTAAAAATTACCAATTCAAGTAAATTTCGGTACTTACACCATAGGGGTTACTGTTGGCAGAGAGTCTCTCCCAGAAAAGCTATCAATATTTTATTGTCCAATCAGATTTTTGACTTACCTGATTGTTTTGACTGAAATGCTTGTAAATCAGAGTCTTTTAGAGAATGAAATAGCTCTGTTTTTTCAGGTGAGAATTATCCAGAATCAGAGTAGTTTTCCTGGAAAGTAATTAGCCTTAAGCAAATTATATTACCGAGTTTAGCTCACTGGCACTCACGTTTGAAAATAGTATGCTTTGTTGAGCATTATTAATGAGAGACAAAGAATTACCGACAGACAAAGAAATACCGAGAGACAAAGAATTAAAGGTGAGAAGAGCGCCATCGTTGGTATCTGTGATGTTACCTCGACTTCCCCAGCCATTTAATTCAAGCTTATCAATACCAACCTGGAAATCTTGAATCACATCAAAGTCTTTTTTAAGCAAGGTATCACTACGTTTGAAAGTAAATGTGTCATTACCATCGCTACCAACTAAAACATCATTACCACTACCACCATAGAGTGTATCATTGCCTTTACCGCCATAAAGTGTATCATTGCCATCGCCACCATTTAGCGAATCGTTACCTTGGCCGGCGTCGAGGTTATCATTACCTCTGTTTCCAGATAGCTTATCATCCCCCAAGCTGGCATAAAGTTTGTCTGCCCCGTTGGTTCCCGTCAGATTATCCTTCCGAATCGTGCCATAGATAACATCTGTACCCAGGTTGCCGATTAAAGTATCTCCTGCTAATTCCACAGAACTAGTATTAATTTTGACTATAGTTAGATTGGTATTGCGATTAAAACTCCGCTCATAAGTACCAACAGCACTACCATTCAGGAAGTCAGTACCATTGTTGCCATCAATATCAGAATCTTTATCACGACTATTGATTGTGACATTGCGACTACGACCAAATGTTAGATTCCCGATTTCATCGGAGGAGATTAATTTACCTTGGATGCCAAAATAATCTAAAACTCTGGCCTTGTTAGGATTTGTGGTATCTAATACCAAAAAAGTGGTTGTAGACTGAGCCTTGTTATATTCAACGTCAGGATTTTCAATTTCTTTAGCTGTCAGTTTTAAATCTGCTGAAAAATCAAAAGAGAAGTTTTCATTACGACCAACTGCAAAACTAGCAAGTACCTTTGCTTCGCTGTTGGAAGTACCTTCAAATTGACCACTTAATCCAACGACAGCAGCCTGAGTGAAAAGTGATGAAAAAGTTGGGTCAAAACTTGCTTGAGCGTCAGCAATTGCAGCAGCTACACCACCTTGAACTAATGCGTCCGTCTGGGTAGCAGTTAAAATGCTTGAAGTACCTTCACTATAGTTAGAAAAAGTAGCATCCCCTTCAGCGGTAGCAAAATTAGGACTAGGATCGGGCTTGGGATTGGGCTTATTATTGAGATTAGTTCTCCCATTGAAAGAAAGTAAATTTTGAAGTGTCAGTGTTAGACTTACTCTTGATGCCATAAAAAACCTGTGTTGATTTTGTGAGTTAACAAATTTGTGCCTAAATATTCGGGGAGTAATTCTCTCCGAATTTACGAGCTAAATCTCTCGATAGCCCTATAAAACGGTCAGCTTTTATCTAGGACTTGCTTTGCTTTTAACAGCACTTTTAAATAGCCTAATTGACTATTCCAAGCTGAACGTGGAAGCAGTGGGATTTTCTCTAATTCTGGAGATGGTAATGACTCAATGTCAGTTTTGTTGTCTGAAATTGTGGTACTTTCTGAATTTTCTGCCATGATTTATTATCTCACGAAAGAGTAATAAAATTCGCGTTCTTGTTGCCAACTTTCTGACCATTGAATGCTATCAGCAGTAAAGTGTAATCGGTCGTTTGCTGGCAATAAGGTATCTGTAGACTCGACAATTAGCTCAAATTCGCCATTATCAAATGGCAATCCTTGCGCCTTTACTTTGAGAACTACACGCTCTCTCATACCTTGTTTGGCATGAACAAGAGCGCGATGATGACAGTAAGGATTATTACCTCTCTGATTAAAGAAAACATGGGCAGTCCAACTGCAACCCCCACGACAAAGTTCAGCATATTCGCAGGTTTTACAGAAACCCCACAGGTGTTTTGTGCCTTCAGGTGTTCCTGCTCCTAGATTGAAGCGTAATTCTTCTGCACCTTCGATAATATCATGCAAGGTCTGTTCTCGAATATTACCACCTGTATAGGCAGTAGTCGGTAGTGAGGGACAGCCTTTAATCGCTCCGTCAGCTTCAATTCCCAAAGTAGAGAGTCCTGCTCCGCAACCTTGCCAAAATGAGAAGTCATGCTCCTTTCCCCGTCCCCGCAACAATCGTTCATAAGGGCCGTAGTAACCAATGTTATTTCCCGCCTGAAGTTGCACACCTTCTTGGTAAGCACGACGCGCCACACGGGCAAGCATGGGGTAGATATCTAACAATTCATGGGGTTGGAGGAGGATATCTGCGTTATCGGCTGCATTTCCCATTGGTACAGTTAGCTGAACTTGCCAAGCACGAGCACCTGCATCACGAATGCACTCATAGATGCACGGAAACTCTGGCGCTGACAGGCGGTTAATTTGGGTGTTGCAACCAAAAGAAATACCCACTTCTCGCAGATGACTCATGGTTTTAAATGCATATTTCCAGGAGCCTTTCTTTCCCCGCAGGTGGTCATGAGTTGCTTCCAAGCCATCAATAGAAACAGAGACGGTACGAATTCCTGCTTCCTTCATTTTTTGGGCGGTTTCTAACGAAATGCCATAGCCGCCCGTAGTCATACCACATAACATTCCCGCCTCGTTGATAGCTTTGGCAATTTCCAGCCAGTCTGGACGCAGAAATGCTTCACCACCAATGAGAGTAACTTCTTTAATTCCAACTTCTGCCATCTGCTTGACGAGATCCAAAGCTTCTTCTGGGGAAAGTTCTTTGGCACGCTCATGTCCTGCACGGGAACCACAGTGACTACAAGCTAGATTGCACTTTAAGGTAATTTCCCAAACTGCGTAGCTTTTGCGGTGATATGTCATAGGTTAACTCTCAATCTCAACCCTGAAAATAAACGAACGCATTCTATTTCTTCATCGTTTTATCGGGTTATTGTACTTCTGTTGGGCTAACAACTACTCCATATAACGCTTGTACAGGTGGATGTACTCCTTGGGTAGGATCTGGCCATGGCTTTGGATTTGGTTTAGGAATCCATTTACATTTAATTGGTGGTTTTCCACATTCTTCGGGAGGTGAGACTACAACACCATACAATGGCTGAAAAACTTGTTCCTTGGTGTTTATAGCCCCGCCAAAGGCTCCTACTAATTCCTCTTCAGTGAGGTCGTCAAACTGACCTAATTCTTTTAATTCCAATATTTGAATCGAGGCTGTTTCAAATTCTTCTTGAGAAAAATTATAGCCACTTTCTTCCATTACTTTTATCACTTCGTCAAGTTTATCGCTCATCAATTGAGTGTAAAAAGTTTCGTCTTTAACTATTCTGATTATGAACTCTTTAACTTTCTCGAAAATTGTTAATGACATAATTTTTGGTGTGTTGTTATGGTGATTGGATTTTTTATTTAAGTTTAGATTGATGGCAATGAAATAACACGTCTAGCCAGAAAACTTTAGTGAGTCCACTTGTGTAACTTCTTGTTGCTGGGTTTGGTAAATCTCTCCTAATTTGATATTGGCTTCCTGGTGTTGGGGATTTAACTCCAAAGCTTTTTGATAGCAAGCAAGCGCTTCTTCTAGCTTCCCTTGTTCTTGCAGTATCACCCCCAAGTTATAATGGGCATCTACTAAATCAGGTTGTAGTGCGATCGCAGTTCGATAGTAAACAACAGCAGTTTGCCAATCAGCTGCTTGTTGGCGGGCCATGCCCAATTTATAATTCAATTCAGCATAATAGGCTTGTTTCTCTGTCGAAAGCTTCCCTTGGGCAAAAAGCGCATTCCCTAAATTGATTTCGGCTTCTATGCAGTTGGGCTGAAATTCCAGAGCTTTTTGATAAGATGCGATCGCTTCCTCACACTTACCTTGTTGTTGCAAGGTGTAGCCCAAATTGTTGTAAATTGTCCCTGCATCTGGTCGTAAAGCAATAGCTTTTTGGTAAGCTGCTTCAGCTGACGGTAACTGTCCTTGGCCTTGCAGCAAATTGCCTAAACTAAACCAAATTTTCACAGAGTTAGGCTGAACTTGCGAAGCTGCACTCAAATGCTTCTGAGCTTCCTGCAAGTCACCTTTCTGCTGTGTCAGCATCCCTAAATTGTATAATGCTTCGGAATAGTCTGGTTGTTTTTCGATCACCTGACGATATAGCTGTTCGGCTGTATCTAAGCGATTAGCTCGATGATCTTGAAGTGCAAGTTGAAACAGTTCAGCAACATCTTTAGCGTTAAATTGTCTTGGTTTATTAACCAGCTGCAAAAGAAAATCTTCCAGCGCTCTGACTGGCTTTAAATCGTCATATAATTTATGTTTATTTTCTGCAATTTGCTGAGAAATATATTGCCGATATTTAGCATCTTTCCCCAGACGGATGGCGATTTGTACGTATTCTGCTTTATTTGAAGCGATCGTCTCTTCTATACCCATCATCTTGAGAATTGCCAGAGAATGTCGTCCCCGCATCAGTTCTCCTGGTAATGTGACAACCGGAATATTATGAGCAATAGATTCGAGCGTAGAGTTACATCCAGACCAACCAATACTATCTAAGAAGACATCTGCTAAGGCTGTAGTCCCAGCAAACTTCCTTTCATTGAGGGGAGACAAAAATAAACAGTGATTTTGATAATCCAACCCTAATGCTGCAAAAGCATGGTTTAAGCGCTGGCGAAATACTTCTGTAAGCTCTTCAGTTGGATTTTCAATAAACACAAATTTAGAATTCCCTAACTCTTTAGCAATGGAGGGAAAAACATCATCATGATTGGGCAGATATTTATATAATGACTGACAACACCAGAAGAAAATATCATCCTCTTTTAAACCTATATCTGGTTTCTTAATTTCTTCGGGTTGAATTACTAAAGGTGTGTAATGAATCGATAGATTTGGTAATCTAACTAATTTTTCTGTATAATGTTCTTGAGCATTTTCTGGTTCCATTAAGTCACTGCTCAAGTAATAGTCAATTGTCGGGAGTCCACTAGTCTCAGGGTGTCCCCAAGATGTCATTTGAATTGGCGCTAATCTCAGACAACCTAGTTTGATTGTCATTAAATTCATGCCAAATTCTGGGAAAATCAGGATATGTAATTTATCTTTTGTTATTACCTCACACCATTCTTCAACTGAGCGAACACCTTGGACAAATTTATCAAAACTCTTGTTGGCACTGATTGTTGAAGAATCTTTTCTGACGGCAGTGTGATAACCAAATAATTCAAATTCACTTCGATCTAGATTTTCTACCCAACCTTTAATAGGAATTTTCCAATTAGAATGGCTAGAGAAAAACCCAGAGATAATACCAACACGAACCTTTTGATTTTGATCTAAATTTGGCAGAACAAGCGGCTGGCTATCTTGGGGATAGCGACTCGACATAATCTGGGAAATCATCTCCCCATAAGTTTGCTGTAAATCTCGGTCATTTAAGCCTTGATATGCCAAATAAAAAGGCTGAAATGTTCCCACAGCATCAGCTGCTTTTGCCCGTTCTTCCTGACTAGTTAATTCATAACCTTTAGCTAAATTTTGCAAATACTGTTGATACTGATTTCGTCTGAATGCAATTTCATCAACACTAGAATAGATAATTGGCAGTTGGCTGATACAAGCACCAAATTTAGCCAAATCATAGTTTGGTGTCATCTTTACGGCTTGTTCAAATGCCTCGACTGCTGCTTCTATTTTGTTAGCAGGTATAAATACTGTTCCTAAGTTGCAATAGATGTAATCAATATCAGGTCGAATTTTAATAGCTTTCTGATAAGATTCTATGGCGGCATCAATTCTATTTTGTGCCTTCAGAAGATTTCCCAAGTTGTTATAGGTGACTGCCAAATCAGGTTGAATACTTAAAGCTTTTTCATAAGCTTCTATTGCTTGCTCAAATCTGCCTTTTTCGTGGAAAAAATACCCTAAGTTGTGATAGGCATTGGCATCGTCTGGTTTAATTTTGATTGCTTGCTGACAAGATTTGATAGCATCATTTAATCGCCCTTGTTTTTGGAGTATCTCTCCTAAATTACTATGAGATTTTCCTAAATCTGGCTGTAATGCAATAGCTTGGCGATAATATAACTCTGCAAACTTGAAATCGCCTGCTTGGTGTCTAGTTAAAGCAAACTCGTGATTTAAGCCTGCATAGTGGACTTGTTCTTCTGGTGACAGCTTTCCTTGAATATGGAGAGTATTACTGATGTTGATTTGCACTTCTATGGAGTCGGGGAGAATCAACAGTGCTTTTTCATAACAGGCGATCGCTTCTTCTAGTTTGCCCTGTTGTTGCAGACTAAACCCCAAGCTGTTGTATATTTCCCCTGCTTTTGGCTGTAATTGCAAAGCTGCTTGAAAAAATTGTTCTGCATTTTGATATTTTCCCTGCTGCTGTGCCAGCATACCTAATCCATATAATGCCTCTGACTGCTTGGGATTTTTGTCTATAATTTGACGATAAACCTCTTCAGCTTGAGTGAAGCGCTTGGCTCGTTGATATTGAAGAGCGAGTTGGAGAGCATCAGGAATTGTGGTCACGTCGCTTTGCTCCGAGTTCAAAATTAACAATCCCCATAAATAAATTTAGGAGTTTATATCCTTTACTTTTATTTAATATGTCTTTTGTTCCTATGGGAATCCGATTTGATTACTGAACTTACTTGCCTAGGGAGGGAACAGGGAACGGGGAACTCTTAACAGGGAACAGGAAATAAAGATGTACCTAGCTTCGCAAAAATCAAATACGAGTCCTATATATCTGCAAGGAACTCAAGTTTTTAAAACTTATAACTGAATTTGGTTCAAATCAACTGATATCATGTCTGCTTGATTACTTACTAAACTTAGTTAAAAGAAATTTTACGCTTCTCTACCTTTCGGGGATCTATCAAGAAGCTTACGGCTACGGGAAAGTGTTTTACTTATAACTATTAACCCAGAGTTTTAATTCAGCGTTAGCAAACATTACAGACAGTAACCTGAGTTGAGAACTAAATATTGTAAAAATTTATTGCGGAAATAGTTTTTTGAGACCAAAGGGTGTATTTTAGGTAAAAGCCGAAGGCTCAAATGAGCAAAGAACCTTCGGCAATTTATAGAACCTACTAGGCTTTCGAGCCTAACTCTACTTGCAGGAAGGAGTTAATACTTTTTGCGAGTAGAATTTAATTATTAGTTACTACTTAGTAAGTAATAGCAGTACTTGATGAACCACTAGCAGAAGAATTATTAGTGGTTACGGCGAAAGTGTAGGTAGAAGTGTAGGTGTTGTTGCCGTATGCATTAGCAAGTGCATCTGCAAAAGCCTTGTTGGCTCCACCAACAATTTCTTCAGAGGTATTTTCCAAGTAGTTTAGATCAGAAATAATCATTTGAGTTTCTCCTAAGATTTGTAACTGTTGTTGGGATCTGTTTGTATAACCAACTTGTTTTGTTTGGCTATGTACTTAATATACTTCATTTTTCAAAGAAGTCAATGCTTTTTTGAAAAAATTTTGATTAGAAAAACTAATAGGTTTAAGTCGAGTAATCATCATAATATAGTAATAATTGAATTTAGAAAAAATTGCATGATAAATTTAAGCAGTAATTGAAATTATTGCTGCCTAGCAAGAACTATAGCGATTTAGTTTATTTTTTTTAATAACGCTAAATTAGCACTTTGTAGATGTATTCACAAAACACTAAAAAGAAAAGTTATTAAGTTTTTAAGCAAACAAAACCTGTATTTGCAACATTTTTGAAGACTAGAGATATCTACTCTAAGTCAGAGGAGATAGTTAGCAACAAAAACATTTTAAATTTCATAAATTATTTAGTCTTGGTAAATAACATATCTATTAATTCCTCCTGCGATCCGTCTGAGTCTATTTGAGTAACTATTTTCATAGCGTTGATTTGTTGCTTTAACCAATCAGCAAAGGATTCTGTAATGATTTTTTGGCGCAACTGTTCATCTAATTGGGGTTGAATGACTTCTTCCACCCAAATTAAATACACTCCCTTGGGAGTCGTAATTGGTTTGAGAGCTTCTGGTGGTGCAGCAGCAAAGACAGCGGCTGCAATCTCTGGACGAAAATCTTTGCGGTATCGGAGTCCTTGGTATCCATAAGCACGGCGGATTTCTGGCTCTGAGATATATAGACGAGCAATGTCTGGAAAATTGATTTCGCCTTCTTCTAGGGCATAAAAAAGCTCTAAAGCCAAGTCTCGATCCTCGAAGACGACTTCGTAGGTAACGGCGGCGATATAATCTAGCTGATGTTCATAAAAGTGCTTTTCCAGTTGATTGGAAAATAGATGATTTGCTAACTTCCGTGAAAGGACTTTGTTGTAGGCTAATTCATCAAACTCATCCACAGACAGGTGGTGTTTTTCTAGCCATGACCAAGTGTCTTTAGCTTTAACAAGCTTCTTGGCGAACCGTAAGTTATCTCCTTCTTGCTGCACTTCTTCTGGTGTGACTGTAATTCCTGCCGCTTGAGCTGCTTCGGCAATAATACTTTGCGATGCGATCGCTTCCACAACAGCAGGTATCTGACAGGAGAGTTTCAGACTGTGAATGATATCTGAAGTGGAAATGTTCAGATTGTGGGACATAACACGATATCTCCAATAATTAAGCAGATTGGGGATTGGGCACGGAGCATTGATTATTCCTCCAGTCTCCCTTGTCCAATTTCCTGATTTCAGTGCGATACCTTTAACTACATCTCCAAACCGCCCTTTTTCAGTTTCTTGAACGGATCTAGAACAAAGTCAATTACTCGCCGTTGACGAATGATGACTTCAGCATTTGCTGTCTGACCAGCACCTAATGGAATACGTTTGTTGCCATTTTGGACATACTGCTGGTCTAAGGTGATTTCTAATTCATAGGTTTCGATGTTGCCTTGGGGTGTTTGGCTAACTTTCGAGTCAGGAGAGATCCAAGTAACTTTCCCTGGAACAATGCCATACTCTTGGAAAGGATAGGCATCAAACTTAACTTTTACTGGCATTCCAACCTTCAAAAAACCGCTCTCCTGATTTGGTATATTGGCTCTGAGTACGAAGTCTGTTTTCATGGGTGCAATTTGGGCAATCCTTTGACCGACTTGTACCACCGCTCCGGGCTTAGTGGTGGGTAATTCAAAAATCACCCCATTAATTGGCGATCGCACCACTCGCTGCTGAATTTGCAGTTTTGTAGATATCAGCTGGCTTTTTGTCTGAGCGATTTCTGATTGCGTTGCTGTTATTTGTGTTTGTATATCTTTTAGCTGCTCCTGATTTTTCATTACAGCTAGTTCTCCGGCTTGCGTGGCACTTTTATAGCTACTTTGTTCTTCTTGCAGTCGGAGTTTTGCTTGTTTAATATCAGACTCTAACGTTTTGATCGTTACTTGATAATTATTTAGCTCTTGGTCTAAACGCAATTGAGCTTGTTTAATATCTGATAGAGACTTTTTATAAAGTCGTTTGCTTTCTTGCTCTTGTTTTTTGATTTCATCAAATTGGGTTGGAGCAACTATTTTATCGTCAACGAGTTGGCTAAAACGTTTAGCTTGCGTAGAATCTATACTCAAACGGGCTTCAGCCGATTCTCGATCGTCTTGACTGGTGGAAATTTGCTCCTCTGCTTGTTTAACTAATGATTGTTTTTCTAACTTTTGCAGGTTATAGCTACTCAGTTTGGCATCCAGGTTTTGCTGCACCTGGTTGAGTTGAGCCAATTTTTCTAATTCTTGGGATTTATTTTGTTGTTCTAAAAGACTCGTTGACATTAGGAGTTGATTTTTCAGCAGTTCCAGTTGGGATTGCCGATTTTGTAACCCTTGCAATTTGCTCTGGACTTGTTGCAGTTCCGTTTGTAGTAAATCAGAATCTAGTTCCAGTAAAACCTGGCCGGCTCTAACTCTATCTCCTTCTTTGACCGTAACTGCTTTGACACTTCCAGCAGCTTGAGCGTCTAATTTTTGAGTTGCACCTTTAGGTTCTACACGCCCTCTGGCACTACCAGTTTCATCTACTTTTGAAAGAATTGCCCAAGGTAAGAATAGACCAGCAAAGGCGATGAGCACATACAACAAACTACGAGTCCAAATTCGAGGTAAGGCATCGAGTAGTTTTTCTGTACCGTAGTACAAATCTTGACTTTCATTTTCTGCCTCTGTCTGCTCGTCAAACTCTAGCGATTCCTCTTGCTGTTTGTAACCTTGATATTCATCTTGCTTATCTTGGGGAAGTGGGGACGATCTATTGGGATGTGGCATGATTTTATTTCCAATAACAGTAGATGGGGAGTGCAGGAGAAATCAATTCAAAATTGTACCCTTATAGGGAAGCAACTACGCGCAGAGTCTCGCAATGCCCCATCAACTAACTTGAGACATCTGTTGTTGATTCAGGTAGTAATAATGACCTTTTTTCGCGATTAATTCGTCGTGGGTACCGCTTTCTACCAAAATACCTTGATCCAAAACCAGGATTAAGTCCGCGTTGCGGACTGTAGAGAGGCGATGGGCAATAATTACACTTGTGCGTCCTTTAAGAATTGTTTTGAGGTTGTTTTGAATAATTCGTTCTGATTCTGAATCTAGGTGACTAGTGGCTTCATCAAACAGTAATAACCGAGGATTTCCGAGCAAAGCACGAGCAATTGCTAGGCGTTGGCGCTGTCCCCCAGAGAGCATTCCGCCACTTTCACCAATTTCGGATTCATAACCCATCGGTAATTTTTGAATAAATTCATCAGCTCCAGCATATTTTGCTGCTTGGATAATTTCTTCTGAAGAAGCATTTGGATTAGCGATCGCAATGTTTTCCTGAACAGTCCCCCCAAACAGAAAAGTATCTTGGTCTACAACGCCGATTTGGGAACGGAGCGATCGCATAGATACACTGGTGAGATCGTGACCATCAATGAGTATTTTGCCATCTGTCGGTGGGTATAAACCCAAAATCAATTTACTAAGAGTTGTTTTTCCAGAACCGCTGCGCCCTACGACTGCAACCATCTGTTCCGGCTGAATTTCAAAGCTGAGATTTTCTAATACGTTAGTGTCACTTTCTGAGTGATAACGAAAGGTAACATTCTGAAAACAAATGTTACCACGGAGTTTACCCAACGACTTGCGAGGTTTATTTGCTAAGTCTTCTTCTGGTTCGGCCTCCAACACATCATTAATCCGTTCGGTAGAAATCACGATTTCCTGTAATTCATTCCACAGCAAAGCTAGCCGTTGGAAAGGACTCAAGACGTTACCCACCAACATATTGAAAGCAACTAGTTGTCCAATAGTTAGTTCGTTATTAATTACCTGGGTTGCTCCGTACCACAGCAATGAAGTATTTACAAAGGTGTGGATGACGCCACTGATAATTTGCAAGCGATTGCCAATTATTTGAGCATTAAAGTCTTTTTTGATTAAATCATTCAGCAGTTCCTCCCAACGCCAACGCACTGTCTGTTCAATTGCTAATGAGCGGACGGTACGAATTCCGCTTAGGGATTCTATGAGATAGCTTTGTTCTTTATTATTTGCATTAAAAATTTCTCTGGAGATGCGGCGCAAAATACTTGTGCTGGCTAGCGCCAAGATAAAAAATGGCGGTACAATACACAGCACGAATAATGCCATCCGCCAGCTATAGGAGAACATCAAAGCCAGATAAACCACTAATGTCAGCATATCCAACACGATGGAGAGTGTCTGACCAGTAAGGAAGTGCTGAATTTTCTGGTTTTCTTGGATGCGCGAGACTATATCCCCAACGTAACGCGACTCGAAATAAGCAAGGGGTAAACGGAGGGTATGTTTGATGAAGCCTACGAGTAAGGCGATACTAATGCGGTTAGCAGTGTGAAATAAGAGATATTGCCGTACACCGTTGACAGCAACACCAAACAACCCAAAAACAATCATTCCCAAACCAATGGCGTTCAAGGTTGGAACGCTGCGTTGCACAAGTACTCTGTCGAGCAACAACTGGGTAAATACTGGCGTTACTAACCCAAATAATTGAATTACTACCGAAGCTATGAAAATTTCTACCAGTGTTCGATAGTGAGGTTTGACTAACTCAAAAAATTTCCAGAAGCTTCTACTTTCGTCCTTAGCACTTTTTAGTAGAGCTGTAGGTTGCAGTAACAATGCATAACCAGTCCAACCTGCTTGAAATTCAGCTTTTGTCAGGCTGCGTTGACCAAGAGCTGGGTCACATACAATCACCCGCTTTTGGGTGATTTCATAGACAACAATAAAGTGTTTACCTTCCCAGTGAGCAATTGCAGGTAAAGGTTGTTCTGCTAATTTATCAAGAGTAGCTTTCACTGGACGGGTGGCAAAACCCAGGTATTCTGCTGTTGCTGCCATCGCCTTTAGGGATGCACCGTTGCGAGTGACATTGGTCATATCCCGTAGGCGATTGATATTAAAATGTTTGCCCCAATAGTTACCAATCATCACCAAGCAAGCAGAGCCACAATCAGCTGCACTTTGTTGGGCATAGAAGGGATAGCTTTTGGTGATACGTTTCCACCAATGCCCCATTTGTACTTTCGGACTGGGAAAGTAAAAACGTGATTTTTTTATTGGCTGTTGTTGTGACTGCTTCTCTCTTTGGGGAAAAGGAATAATTTTAGATTTAGATTTTGGAGATTGGAAAGTTTTTTCCCCAGTGCCCAGTGCCCAATCCTCAGTCCCTAATCCCCACTCCCCTAACTCCGGGAAGTATTCTAGTGCTGTTTGCATCTGGTGGTTTTTCAGAATGTATGCAATTGCTGGTTGCGTTGCTTGCCAATCTCCTTGTTTTGGTTGAGCAAAGATTGTACCTGGTGTCAAAGAATGGCCTTGAGAATGCCGCAGTTGACCTTTGTATAATAGCCACAACTGTGAATCTTGGGATATTTGTGGACTTACAGAACCAGTTTCTAACTGGTGTCGCTCAAACAAAGATAAGGCTTTGAGCATTCCTGAAACTTGTGATGTATGGCATGGGAATTGTCCTACTTGGCGACATAACAACAACAAATCCCAAAGTTCTGCACGGCTGAATAGGCGATCGCCAATGTTAGGATACTTGTCTATCAACCTTTGCAATGCTTCTTGCCTGAAATAGCCAAGTTTTAAGCTTGTCGAAGCTTTAACTACATAAGGACTAAAATTAACTTCGGGAAACAAAGTCAATTCACCAAAAACAGACCATGCACCAAAGGTAGTAATTAAATTCTCAGAACTATCTAACAGTCGGACTTTACCTGTAAGAATAATGTATATACCAGGATGCGTCTGTGCAGATTGCCAAAATTGCTTTGCTGATGGTGGCTCCACAATTTCCATTTCTGCCAATAAGTTCTCTAATTCTTTTTCTGAAAGTTTTGTACCCAAGGTATACAAAAGTCTTTCACCCACATGTTGCTCAGAAAGCACTGGTGGCATTTTCTCATCTCCACAAAAAAATTTAGTTATCAGTCTGAATCCGATTCAAAAATTCATTAAAAATATTATTTAATCCCGTATTTCCACCGAGGAAACTCTAAGCTTTCTGAGAGTAAAGTTAGAGAGAAATAGTCTAGTAGCAAAGCATTTATCTTTTACATATAAAGTACATATCAAGGATTTTTATTAGGTGGACAACCCATTTGTTGCAGCCAGTTCTTCATGTGGCAATAACTAGTCTAAATGCCAAAATATCGAGCTAGAGCTTTGTTTACCTACATTCAGCTTTCAAAGCAACTAACTGCATTGACATACTCCACACAAATAGCGATTACTCATTTTGGCAATCTGCGGCGGTGGGAAGTGATGATTAAGAGGAATTATTTTCGGATCGGAATTTGCTATCTGCAACAATAGCTATGCAAAGTATTTCATTTCTCAATCACAAACTCTCGAAGTTTTTTCTAGATCGGGACATTCCTAACCTTTTAACAGCCTTGTATTGACTTAAATGGTGTGACATAATTGCAGTTATAAATTGCATTGAGTCGTAAATTATGTGAAAACGTAATTCATTGCAGTTGTGTAATCAAAGCCTGACAGCAAAAAAAACATAGCTACAAATCTGACTAACCTTATAATGTTAATCAGAAATTTATACAATGTGCAATTAGCGCTCTGCATATTCCCCTAGTGCTTTGTGAGTCTAGGGGATAGTCTCCGGGATAGCTTCATCCCGATCCTGCAACCTGGAATAAAAAAGGATTTTGAGTGGGTTACAGGAAACAGAAGACTATAAAAACTATAAAGGTATAAAAGCACATTGTAATTTTTGTTGAAGTAGTATTTTACCAATTAAGCAAAATTCCACTTAAACAAATATTGCTGGAGTCTGCTTGGAGATTCCAGAATGGATCTTTTTCCAGCACTGCCTAGTATCTTTAAGGGAGCATCTAGCAAGTTATTTAACGTTTGTATTATACCTCCTATAGTGTAACAAATGCAAGTGACTAAAAGAGACTTGCGGACATCATCATATTTACATACAAACATGATATTTACATAATTAGCTTACACTCCTTAGCTCTTAAATTTAGATATTTTAGGAGTTTCTTAATGTAAATTTTCTGACAAGTCACCTAATAGATGATTTTTAACAAAAAAAATATATTTCACAACCATTTATACATGAAATCTTTAAATAGCTAGGCGGCATAAGATGATGGGAGTCATAACGGCGACTATTGTTTACTTAAAGATGATATTTAAGTTGTTGGAATTAGCTGTGAGTTAAAACACATGAATGTTGTGATCGAGCACACACTATAGTTAACTACGGTAATCTTAGCATTTTTTTCCATCAAGGACATGGCAGCAATACATATTACAACTTGATAGAAGTTGAGAAATAACCATCATGTTTAAATGAGCCTATAGTTCCAAAAATGACAATAGCTCGCAAATTCGTGTTTTAAAACCGAAGATTGCGATGGGACCAAGTAAAGTAATAAATGAATAAATTAAATGGTGGTTATACAGCTAGTGCCCTGATGAAAGTGTGACACCATAGATTGGGTAAAATATACGAAATTATCCATAGCGGTTCTCAATCAGATCAGGTACATCCTCAAAGTTAAAAAATTTATATATCAAGTCCAGTTATACCTCAGTAACAGAGGAACTGCTATCAAAGCAATCAATATCACCTTGGTTGCGGTTGCGATCGGCAATGCTGTTGCTGCATATTTATTTATTGGAAAATCTACTTGATGAGAAAATTATCCCTTTGTTATGTATATATAGGGATATTTATATTTCTCTGGGCAGAGAATATTTACCCGCTTGTTTCTCCGATTTTTTAGCTTTGCCGATCGAGCAGGGCTTTAAAAAAGACTTAAGGTGAGCATCTTAGTTTTCCCTCCTCAATAAACATCAACCGATGCGCTTTTACAGGAATTTTCAGGGATTTAGATTACAAGTGAGATGAGGTAGGGAGTAGGGAGTGGGGAGTAGTATAGTTCAATTACTTGAAAAGTGCTGTAAGTTCCATAGTTCAAATCGCTAGAAAGACGCAAGAATGCGGAGATTTAATTTGAATGACGATTAGCTTAAAAGACCAGTAGGCAATTCAGTTCTTAAGTTGTGGGGCGATCGCTGAATTCTCTGCTTGGCTTGCTCTATGAAAGTAGTTTGTGTCATACTTACAGAAATCACTAATTACTAAATTTCGGTCGATTTTAAGTAGTATCTTCAGGATCGCTAGAAGTAATACAGTTAGGGCAATAAGGATTGGGGATTGAGGGAAGACTGGCGGCGTGCGAAAAATTGATGTTCCTGCAAACTTAAGATGCTTCCATATTGAAAAACATCTCTGGTTTAGTAGTACAGTGAATTGTGAAGGAGTATTTATGTCACAGTTGGAGCAAGCAGTGCCAGAAACCTTTGTAGCCAAAGGCTTAGAAACTCTCCCCAATATTTTCGAGCGAGTTGAGGCTCTGGCCAAAGATTTTGCCACCCGCGCAGGGGCACACGATAAAGATGCTTCCTTTCCCTTCGAGAATTTTACAGCTTTGCATGAGGCAGGATTGCTCAACCTCACCATTCCACGTGAATTTGGTGGTCAGGATTTGGGATTGGCAACTATCTGCCGCGTGATTGAAGGGATAGCGCGTGGTGATGCTTCGACCGCATTAGTACTGACAATGCACTATCTTCAACATGCTCATGCAGCCCGTAGCCGTCGCTGGCATCCAGAAGTATATAAGCGGCTGTGTCGTGAATCAATTGAAGGCATTGCCCTGCTGAATGCTGCCCGTGTTGAACCAGAGTTAGGAACGCCAGCTAGAGGCGGATTGCCTGCGACAATTGCCGAACGAACAGCAGAGGGCTGGCGTTTAACAGGACATAAGCAATACACCACGGGCAGTCCCATCCTCAGCTATTTTGTTGTTTGGGCACGGACAATTGAAGATGAACCACAAGTTGGTAATTTTTTAGTTCCGCGCGATCTGCCAGGTTTGCGAATTGTCGAAACCTGGGATCACTTGGGGATGAGAGCTACAGGCAGTCACGATCTCATTTTAGAGAATGTATTAATTCCTTTAGAGTATGCTCTAAATATTAACCCCATATCTGCTGCGCCATCTTTTGATCCGCTAATTTCCACTTGGGGCAGTTTGACAGTGAGTGCCTTATATCTCGGTGTTGCTAGTAGTGCGCGAGACTGGCTTGCTAAATATCTTTGGGAGCGATCGCCTTCTAATCTCCAAGAGCCACTGGCAACTCTGCCACGCTTCCAAACTGCCGTGGGTGAGATAGAAGCACTGCTATTTGCTAATAATAGATTGATTTATAGTTTGGCTGAAGATATTGACAAGGGCGAGTATGAGCCTAACGTAGGATTACAGGCACAGGCTGTTAAATACCTCACCACAACCAACTCGATTCATGCTATAGAGATTGCCTTAGAATTAACTGGTAATCCTGGTTTATTAAAAAGGAATCCTTTAGAGCGACACTACCGTGACGTTTTATGCAGCCGTATCCATACACCACAAAATGATGTTATTTGCCAGTCATTAGGGAAGTCGGTGCTGAAAATCAAGTGATCGGGCATGGGGAATGGGGAATGGGGGAAGACTTATTGCAAGTTCTCATTAGAGTCACCTTGTCTCTCCCATCTTCCCAATGCCCAATCCCCAATGCCCAATGCCCAATCCCCAATCCCCAATATTTAATATCCAGCTTGCTTATCTACAACATTCCGCAAGGGCTGACCGGTTTGGTAGCGTTGAAGATTGTCGATAAACAGTTGTGCTATACGCTCTCTCAGGCGTGGCGATAAGGCTGAACAATGGGGTGTGATAAAGGCGTAAGGCGTTCGGTAGCGACCATAAGGGACTTTCTGGCGGCAGAGGTTCGGTTGCAACAGTGTCTAATCCAGCACCCGCAATCCAGCCCTCACGTAGTGCGGTAAGCAATGCGGCTTCATCTACGATCGCACCGCAAGCAATGTTAATTAGGTAAGCAGACTGACGCATAGAGCGGAATGCAGCTTCATCGATCAAGCCTTTAGTTTCTGGGGTTAATGGAGTAGCAATAACTACATAGTCTGCGGTTGGGAGGAGCGATGCCTACGGCGGTAAACTACGCCACTCATCAGCACCCACAACTTTGTCAAAATTCGCTAGGGGTTCGGGATGGCGGCGACTACCCCAAACTGTGACTCCAAAGGCTTTGGCACGAGATGCGTTGGCGTAGCCCGCCGAAGGCATCGCTTGACCAATATTTTCAGTGCCGAGAATTAATAAAGTCGCGTCTGCCAACTCTTCGAGAAACACTCCTCTTACCCAAGTGTGTTCATCCTGCAAAGTTTGCAATTTCCGCAGATTCTTGGCGTGATAGAGCATAAATGCCAGTACAAATTCTGAAATTGGAATTGCATGAACCCCTGCACCATTGGTGAGAATAATGTCCTTTTGCAAAAAAGTTGACGTGAGGATGTGATTTACGCCAGCACTGGGTGACTGTTGCCAACGCAGCGCGGGTGCTGCTGTCAGTACTTTGTCAAGTGTAGAGGTTTTCAGGTAAAATCCATTGACATAAACTTCTGCATCACTAGCATCACCATCAAGATTACCTTCACTATCCACCTCCACGACATCTATATTAGATGGTAGGTGTGGCTCTATATCTGCAATGAGATGATCGGGTAAAATTAGTTTCACCATTTGCTAGTCTTCCATTTCATTTTTAATTTTTAAAGGGACTGGGTATTAGGGCAGAGAGGCAGAAGATTAAAAGTTAAATTCTTTACCAATGCCCAATGCCCAATGCCCAATATTTAGTATCCTGCTTTTTTATCTACTACATTTCGTAATGGTTTACCAGCTTGGTAACGGTTTAGATTGTCGATAAATAGCGCTATTGAACGCTGTTTACTTTTTGGGGAATGACCGGAAGTATGAGGTGTAATAAAGATATTAGGAAGTGACCACAAAGGACTTTCTGGTGGTAGCGGTTCTGAATTAACTGTGTCTAATGCTGCACCTGCAATCCAACCTTCTTTGAGCGCTTTTATTAATGCCGATTCATCGATGACGCCACCGCGCGCAATATTAATTAGGTAGGCATGATTTGGGAGTAATCGCAATACAGATTCATCAATAAATTCTTTGGTTTCGGGAGTTAGGGGTGTTGCAATAACTACATAATCTACCTCTGGCAGGAGCGATCGCCATTCATCAGCACCCACTACTTTATCAAAATTTGGTAGTTCCTGGGGATGACGACGACTGCCAATAATTCTTAAGCCGAAAGGTTTAGCACGGGCGGCAATTTCTTGACCGATACCACCAGCGCCAATAATTAGCAAGGTTGCATCTGTTAATTCTTGGATAGCAAAGCCTCTTTTCCAGTGACGTTCCGCCTGTAAAGCATATAATTCTGGCAGGTGTTTGGCATGAGCCAGTATATAAGTAATGACAAATTCTGCGATCGGAATTCCATGCACTCCAGCCCCATTAGTGAGGATAATATCTCTTTGCAAATAAGTTGGTGTTAGGATGTGATTCACCCCTGCATTTGGTGCATGATGCCAACGTAGTGCTGGTGCTGCTTCTAATATTTTATGCAGTATAGGACTTCTCGATAAAAACCAACTGAAATAAACTTCAGCATCGGTAGCATCTCCATCTAAATTTCCTTCTACATCTACTCGTACAATCTGTGTATTGGGTGGTAGATGTGGCTCAATGTCAGCAACCAGATCGAGCGGCAAAATGAGTTTCATTGTAGATTACCTCTTCTTTATTTATAAGGCTATCTCTGGAAATTGCCTATGTTTGATAAAAATTGAGTGCCATTTTTCCTTGACACAGATTATGATAATATTTAGTAATAAGCTGTTGAGCATACAAACTGCACTATTAAAATTATGAATTAATGACTGAAACCCTCTCCCCTGCACAAGAGCGGTCTAAACTGCAAATTAAGTGATTAACAGCTTATTTCCGGGCTGATTATTTAATCTGTAAACACATAAGCTCTAGATCAAAATATTGATTATTATATTTATACGCCTTTTTCTCTGTTCCATATATTTGAAATCCCAATGATAAATAAAGTGCTTTTGCTAAGACATTGGTTTTAACAATATCAAGTAATAATATTTCTACCGCGTTAATAGTTTTTGCTCTTTCAATTAATTCATTTAATAATATTTTACCTATACCTTTGCCCCGATATTCTTGTTGAACATACATGCTACTAATATATGCTTTATGCCGGAGTTTTATTCTTGATTCTTGGTGAAATCTGACTATCCCAATTAAATTTCTATCCTCAAAACATCCCAAAATAAAATTATTGTTATCTACTGGAATTCTATCCCGAAATTGTTCTATCGTCTTAATTACTTCTTCTTGATACGTTGTGCCAAATGAATCGGGATTTGTCTCTAAAGCTTCTAATCTCAACTGTCTATAATCTTCTGCATCATACGTTGTTAATTTTTTGACGATCATTAGATACTTGTGTATTATTTGTTTTCACTAAAGCAATATAGATTATTATATTTTAGTTTATCTAGATCGTGAATAGAGAAAAAATCACCCAGACCAGCAGAGAGGAGAGTTGGGAAATATTTTGATTGTTCATCAATAATTTTTTATTGCTATAGATAGCTGCTTTTTAAAAGTAAGTTTTAATCTCGAAGTAGCCTATTTACCGCAGCTACCTCAAGTTTAATATTGATTGGCTACAAAAAGCTTAAATTTCAACTACTCAATTGTAATAACTGGTTGTTTATCTGAGTATTTTCATTGCTCATTACTCGTTCTAAAACTGCTTCTCTGATATTGATAAACACTTCGCTACTTCTATCCCGCGGGCGTGAAAGTCTCACAGGCAAATCCATAGAAATCTTTCCTTCTTCAATCACTATCACTCGGTCTGCCAACGCCACAGCCTCTTCCACATCATGAGTAACCAAAAATGCAGTAAACCTTCGCTCTTGCCATAAGTTTTCAATCAAACCCTGCATCTCTTGGCGAGTAAGAGCATCCAATGCTCCCAAAGGTTCATCTAACAACAACAAACGGGGTTGACTGGCTAATGCTCTGGCCAATGATACCCGTTGCCGTTGTCCTCCAGACAAAACATAAGGCCACTCATCAGCTCTATCTTTGAGTCCGACTTTATTGAGTACCCACAAAGCTTTTTCACGCCAATTACCTTCTAAGCCCAACCCCACGTTCTGAACAACGCGCTTCCACGGCAGCAAGCGGGAATCTTGAAACATCACTGTTACAAAGCGGCTGAGTCTATGTAGTGGTTCTCCATCTAGTAGTATTCCACCTGAAGTTGCTCTATCTAATCCTGACACCAGACGCAATAGGGTACTCTTACCACAACCACTTCGTCCGACAATAGCGACAAACTCACCTGCTTCAACTTCTAAATTCAGCGAGTTTAAAACAGTTTTCTTACCAAAAGCTTTCGTCAAATCCAAAATACTTAGTTGTGTACCCTGTACATTTGAACTCACTTGCAAAACCTCCTTTTGAGAACAATTGGAACGGAATTATTTGATCAGACGTTGAAGAAAGCAAACCACATTGAAAATCAATAGAAGTCAAAACTTAAAATCAAGATTTTTCAACCTTTGATTTTGGTAAGTTTAGCATTTATGACTTTTGATAATTGGGGTTCCAAGCCAAGAATTTTGTTTCTAATCCTCTAGCAACAGCATCTGCTAATTTACCCAGCAGTGCATAGATTAAAATACTCAAAACTACAACATCGGTTTGCATAAATTCACGGGCATTCATTGCCATATAACCAAGACCAGAATCTGCTGCGATCGTTTCTGCTACAATTAGTGTCAGCCACATAATCCCCAAGGAAAAACGGACACCAACGAGAATTGAAGACAAAGCTCCTGGAAAAATAATTTGCCACAGAAGTTGTGGTGTTTTTAATCCATAGACTTTTCCCATTTCAATCAGTCCAGGGTCAACACTGCGAATACCATGAAATGTATTGAGATATATCGGGAAAAATACCCCCATAGAAACTAGAAATAATCTAGCTTGATCGCCAATACCAAACCAGAGAATCACTAGCGGAATTAATGCCAAATTAGGGATAGTACGGAGCATTTGCAGGGAACTATCCAATAACTTTTCTGCTACACGGGAAAAGCCATTAAGTAATCCCAAACCGAACCCAATACTGCCACCAACTATAAAACCAGATATCGCCCGCCCAGCACTAATTCCTATATGTTGGAACAGTTCTCCAGTTGAGCCAAGTTTTATCGCTGTAGCTATTACACCACTTGGGGCTGGTAAAATCCTGGTTGAAAGTAGACCAGTTCTAGAAGCAAGTTCCCAAACAATTAATACGGTAATAGGCACAATCCAAGGAACTAACTTCTGAAATTGTTGGTTTTCCCACAATTCGTTCAGAAATATTGTATTGTTATTGCTTTTGGTGTGTTTAAGGGAAATAGTCATGGAATTTTGAATTTGGGATTTTAGATTTTAGATTGTCCACAAAGATGAATCTAGAAACATCGTCCACATAATTCGTAATTTGCTTTTTAATTATGAATTACGAATTACGAACTACGAATTAGTTATGAAGCACTCGTTAGTTGTTTGGCAAATTTTGCATTGGCGAAATTATCGTCAATGGGACTCAAAACTGGTGGCGTTAAAGGTGCAGGTTCGCTCTGCAAAGGTAGACGGGGAAATAATAATTCAGCAGTGCGATACGCTTCTTCTAAATGGGGATATCCAGAAAAAACGAATGTTTCTATGCCCAAATTGCGATATTCCAGCATCCTAGCGGCAACGGTGTCAGGATCTCCAACTAAGGCCGTACCAGCACCACCCCGCACCAATCCAATTCCTGTCCACAGGTTGGGGCTAATTTCTAAGGCTTCTCGACTACCACTATGTAGTTGACTCATGCGCCGCTGTCCTTCAGAATCAGATTGAGCTAAGTCTTTCTGAGCTTTAGCGATCGCATCCTCATCGACATACTTAATTAGCTCATTGGCAGCATCCCAAGCAGCTGACTCGGTTTCTCGCACAATTACATGCAAGCGAATCCCAAAACGCACTGTTCTACCTTGTTCTGCCGCCAATTTCCTAACTTCGGCAATCTTTTGAGCCACTTGTTGTGGAGGTTCACCCCAAGTCAGGTAAACATCTATATGTTTAGCAGCAACCCTCTTAGCAGCAGCAGATGAGCCACCAAACCACAAAGGTGGATAGGGTTTTTGAACTGGTGGGAATAGAAGTTTACCACCTTTAATATTCAGGTAGTTTCCTTTAAAATCGACTGTTTCCCCACCGACGATACCCCGCCAAACTCTGAGAAATTCATCGGTTAAATCATAGCGATCGTCATGACTAAGATGCAAGCCATCCCCAGCCAGCTGCACCGGATCTCCACCTGTGACTACATTAATTAACAATCTTCCTTTAGAAATTCGGTCAAATGTTGCTGCCATCCGTGCAGCAACACCTGGGGAAGTAATTCCCGGACGAATTGCCACCAGAAACTTCATCTGCTTGGTGACAGATATAAAAGCCGCCGCCGTTATCCAAGCATCTTCACAAGAACTCCCTGTGGGTAATAGTGCGCCCGTGTAGCCTAAACTATCCACAGCTTGGGCAATTTGTTGTAAATAATCAGGTGTGACAACACGAGAACCAATATCTGTGCCTAAATAGCGTCCGTCATGAGATCCAGTAGGAATAAACCAAAGAATTTGCATTTGTATCAAGCAGGGTACAAGGATATTTTATACGGTAGATCGATCGATTTGCCGTAGTTTACAGTCAGCATTTTACAGGAAATTATTTAAAACGCCAGTATGGATTAACGATTCATAAAGAATAACTGCCTACAAGATTGACGTTTTCACGCACAATTCCAATAATCATGACACTTTTTTTGCAACAATAGCTGTCGTGAAGAATACAAGTTTTGTGTCAATTACCCATATTTTTGCGACTTGGAAGTGTTCGCTTCTGGTTTCACCAACAGAAGCCTTGCTAACTTGCACTTTTTAAGTCTGTGTTTGGATAAAGGTTATGATCGCTGATGACTGGACTCCTTAAGTACATAACAGCAGTGTGGTAACACTACGAATTTATCAAAATTAATGTGTCGGAGTACTAGTTTCCAGAACCAAAGTTTTCAAAAGTTAATTAAAGGAGAAGTTTAAGAAAGATGGGTTGGGTTACAAAAAAAGTAGGAGTATTCTGGTGTGGAACTTGAAAGCTGGTATCTTGCTACTCACACTGAGTTGTATAATTGCAACTGGTATAGCAGTATATCTTCTTGGTGGCATTGAACCAGCACAAATCCAAGCATTGCTGAAATCTTCTGGTATCTGGGCACCTATTATTTATATTGCTTTGTACGTTGTGGCAACGATGTTAGTTTTGCCCTCAACGGTGCTTAATTTGACTGGAGGTGCAATTTTTGGGCCTTGGCTGGGTACTGTCTGGACTAGTGTGGCAGCAGTGATTGCAGCAATAATTGCCTTTGTTTTTACTCGGACTATTGGACGCCAAACAGTCGCAAAACGATTAGCAGGGCGCTGGCAAGCTATGGATGCTGAAGTGCGACGTGGAGGGCTTTTTTATATGTTTGCCATCCGATTAGTACCGATCATGCCCTATGGTTTGGTCAACTTTGTCGCGGGACTGACTTCGATCAGTTTTAAAGATTATGTTTTCGGTACAACACTTGGTACTGTTCCTAGTGTCTTACCTTTTGTACTACTGGGTAGTTCTGGTTTGAAGGCAGTAAATACAGGCGATTTTTTGCCGCTAATACTTGCATTAGGCTTAACTGGAATGCTGGTAGCAGGGTCTACTTGGTACCGCCATCGTCGGACTTTTCCTAAAAAAGCTGTAGAAAGTCTTAAAGAATCAGACTCTTCAGATTACATCAATCCGAAGAATAAATAAATTATGGGAATGAGACTTGAGTCTTGCTAGGTATACTGTGAAGCAAACCTTTACGATCGCAAGCAGTCTGTTAGCTTGGCTGTTCAAAATTAAACCATATTTTTAGATGCTACCAAAGTATTCATTCATTGTTCCAATTTATAACGAAGAAGAAATTATTCCAGAACTATACCGCAGACTGAGTGCAGTAATGAATCGGATGGATGGGCTTGTCGAATTAATTTTCATCAATGATGGTAGCCGCGATCGCTCCCTACAATTAGTACGAGACCTTCATCAAAAAGACCCGCGCATTTGCTATCTAAGTTTTGCTCGTAACTTTGGTCATCAAATAGCAGTTACTGCTGGTCTCAATTTTGTCCGGGGTCAAGTTATCGTCATCCTTGATGCTGACCTCCAAGATCCACCAGAACTAATTCCCGATATGGTTGAAAAATGGCGACAGGGATATCAGGTCGTCTACGCTCAACGCACTCAACGCCTTAAAGAAGGATGGTTTAAGCGTTTTACTGCCTATTTCTTTTATCGTATCCTTAAGAAGCTGGCAGATGTAGAGATTCCTACTGATACTGGTGATTTTTGTCTAATGGATCGGCAGATCGTAGATATTCTCAATTCTATGCCAGAACGTACCCGCTATATTCGTGGCCTGCGTTCTTGGGTTGGCTTTCAGCAAACAGCAATTCGGTTCGAGCGCAACCCCCGCTTTGCAGGGGAAGTTAAATACACTTTTAGGAAATCCTTAGCCCTTGCTATCAATGGTTTAGTGTCTTTTTCAATAGTGCCACTGCGGTTATCAACTTACTTAGGGTTAGTAGCGGCGGCGGCAGCTATCTTCATGGCTTTATTAGTCTTGTATTGGCGTCTTTTTGTCCCCCATTCGCCTTTAACCGGGTTTACGATTATTTTGATGGCAATTTTCTTCCTCGGATCTGTGCAGTTAGTCAGTGTTGGCATCTTAGGCGAATATATAGGGCGGATCTATGAAGAAGTTAAAGCCAGGCCCCTCTATACTTTGGCAGAGGTAGGTGGTTTTGAGCGCAAATCCTCTAACTCAACGAGTAATTCTGACAAACTAGATAATTTAGAAGATCCTAAAAAGCCCTCACCCTAAATCTCTCTCCCAAGCTTGGGAGAAGACCGCACTGCCTCACCATTCCAAATCAACGAAACGCTTACGCTGTCTACCTATTTGAATTTTGACATGCGTGAATTTTGAATTTTGAATTCCGCCTTGCGGTACTAGGTCTTGCATTGTACCAAGCTCTATGCAAAGATAATCATACTAAAGTACGGTAAATCGATAGAATTATCGTAATTAAATAGTGATTGATGCTGTCAAAATATAGCTGATTACAAAATAGTGTTTTCAACTAATGTTAATTGGCAAATAATCACTTGAATAGAAATCAAGCTTTCGTCAATGTCAGTAGCCATTGATGAACTTTGTACAGCATAACTAAAAAAAACGGACTTTAGGATGTCTCAGAAGTATCAGTTCATCTAGTGTGTGGTTGAGTTCCCCTTAAAAGTAGAGAAGTCTTTACTAAGGCAGTGATTGTCTCATTTCAGACGTTTTTAGGATTATTTTTAAGCATCAAAATGCTAGTTTATCGCAAATTTTTGATTGGACATTCAACTACTTAGTACTGGCTTCGATATTTATCAGAATTTTGTACTTTTTTAGGAGCTAAATCTTTGGTATATCTATGTTCTAATTTTTTTATATAAATATTATAACAATGATTTACCTGGGTTTTTCTGTCTATTTAAGGGCTAATTTATTCATCTTTAAGGTTGAGGAGTTAAGGAGTCATGTCAAATTTTCGCTGGAATTATAGATCCATAGTGTTCCTGCTTTCGTTGTTAGATATTCTAGCTATCCTAGTTTTTCATCCAGCCAAAAGTCAGGCTGAACTACCTAAATCTGATGTATCTACTATTGAAGTACAAGAGAACAAAGCTCCAGAAGCAGTTGTCAATCAAACAGTAGACACTTCAATTCCACCAGCCACTCTTAAAAAAGCTCCAAACGATCTCCGAGATCGAGTCACACCTGTCTCGCAATTGTTGCAAGTTGCACCGCCAGCTAACAAAAAAGCTCCAAATAATGCAGCAGGACAAGTAACATCCGTCTCGCAACTATCAGATATTAAGCCGACAGATTGGGCATTTCAAGCATTACAGTCTCTAGTTGAGCGCTATGGTGTAATTGCAGGATATACAGATGGTACATTTAAAGGCGATCGCTCCTTAACGCGCTATGAATTTGCAGCTGGATTGAATGCAGCTTTAGATCGCCTCAATGAACTAATAGCGACTTCGACAACAGATTTAGTCAAACGCGAAGACTTGGATACCATCAAAAAACTACAAGAACAATTTTCTCCAGAACTCGCTCAACTTCGGGGACGCTTAGATAGCTTGGAAGTACGAAATGCGAAGTTAGAATCAACTCAGTTTACGACCACAACCAAACTTATAGGTCGATCTCAGATTGTCCTTGGCGAACTTATAGCAGGCAATAACGTCGTCAGCAAGAGACCAGCACCTAACAATGTCACACTTCAAGGCTCAACTTCTTTACGGTTAAACACCAGTTTTAATGGTAAAGATTCACTAGGTATAACAATAGGAGGTGGAAATATTGAATCATTGGGACAAACACCATCTGGGATAAATCCAACAGGTGGATTATTGGGAACTTATGAGGGGAGAACTGCTGATAACTCCAATATTAGTTTTGCACGCAATACTATTATTCTTAGTGGTGTTCGCTATCGGTTTCTACCTTTTCCAAATACCCAAGTCAACATTTATCCCTTGTCCGATGGAGCTAGTGAGATAGGGCTTTCTGGCCCCATTAACCCATATTTTGAATCGTCTTCTGCGACTGGTGCTAATGGGATTTCACGATTTTCACGGCGGTCTTTGGTTTATAACTATGGAGATAGCGGCCCCGGAATTGCCATACTCCAGGGATTAGGCAAACAGCTTCAACTTGGGATAGCGTACAGCGCACCAAACGGTGGTAATCCCACACTTAATAATGGCTTATTTACAGGCAGGTATTTAGCTTTAGCACAGTTAATATACTACTCCGGTAATAGGAATTTTCGGGTGGCTGCAACTTATGTTAATACCTATAGCCCACCAAGGACACTAGGTTTTAGTGGGACAAATTTCGGTCCAGCAGTCGGGAGTAACTTGGTAAACAGCACCGTGGATGGAGTAGCAACTCTAGGCAATCTTTATGGTCTACAGGCGTTCTATCAAGTTAATTCCAAGTTGGCAATCAATGCGTGGGTAAGTTATGGGATACACCGCTATTTGGGACGCGGAGATGGTAGTGCAATGGATTGGGCGGTAGGACTAGCATTCCCGGATCTTTTTAAGGAAGGTGCTTTAGGAGGGCTTTTAGTTGGTATGGAGCCGAAACTCACTAGGCTCAGTCAGAATGTAAATTTGGGAGCAGGTGCAGGACAAGCGGACAAAGATACTTCCCTGCACGTTGAGGCATTCTACCAATATAAAATCGGAGATCATATTGAGGTTACGCCCGGTTTGATCTGGATTACTGCACCGAATTCGGATGCCAGCAATCCTGATAGTTTATTTGCTTGGGTTCGTACTGTCTTTAGGTTTTAACCGAATGGCACTCCCCGGACTGATTGAAGAAGAATTCAGAAGTTGATAAAAATTTTTACATTCGTTTAATTAAAAGTCCGGGGATTCTTGAGTCTTAAGGGAGCGATGCTCTTAACCTGGGAACGAGACAATCTGCTAAAAGCTGGTTCTCAGCTGGCTTTCACGTTAAGTTGACACCGATGACAGCTGTGTACCCCTACTTAATATATGTATTTTTACGACAAGCTGAGTGTAACTTCTGACGAAGAAGCTGCTAGAGCGATCGCTAATGGTAAAATTCGATGTTCCTGAATTTGAATCCTGGCGTGGAGTGTTTCTGCTGTATCATCTGGCAGCACTGGTACTGCGGCTTGCATTAATATTGGACCGCTATCCATTTCTAAGCAAGCTATATGCACTGTACAACCAGTGATTTTTACCCCAGATGCCAAGGCTTGTTCTACAGCATGGATTCCCTTGAAACTAGGTAACAAACTAGGATGGATATTAATAATCCTCTCAGGAAAGGCATCAATGAAAACTGACGTTAATAGTCGCATCCACCCTGCCAAAATCACCCATTCTACATCGTAGTGCCGCAATGTCTGCACAATTTTTTCATCAAACTCTTCTCGATTTTGATAGTTGCGGTGATTTAATAAGACAGTTTCTACACCTCTATTAGCTGCTCTGACGGCTGCTTTCGCCGAGGGATTATTGTAAATTAAAACTTGAATTTGGGCATTTAGCCGCCGATCTTGGATAGCTTGAGCAACTACATCAAAATTGCTGCCATTCCCAGAAGCCATAATTGCCAGTTTTAAAGGGGCGAATTGTTGGCAAATATCGGTAGTGCTAGGAGAAACCAAGCTCAGGGTAGAATCAGGGCACAGGATCATAACAGCTAAGAGGAAAAATTATAGATGCCAAAAATATATACTAAGTCGTGGGTAAAGATTTAGCTCATATAGCAGTCCTAAATCATTTGTGAAATATTTTTGGAGTTGGCTGTCATTTGGACTTTGTAACTTTTTTCTAATTCACATTAGGCGTAAGTGATAAATTTTAAACCTAAGAAGAGAGCCGCAACAGTTCCCGCAACCGAAATTTCACCTTGAATAATTTTATCTAAAACTGATTCTACAGGAATAAATACAACTTCAATTTCTTCTGTAATATCTAAGTTCTGCTCTCCAACTTTACTCACATTTTCTGCTACAAATAGATGTATTTGATTAGTATCTTTACTCGGCTTATCGTATAGAGTTGCGATTTTTCTAAATTCTTGGGGAATATAACCAGTTTCTTCTGTCAGTTCTCTAATTGCTGCTACTTCTGCACTCTCTTTTGTGGGATCGAAATTACCTGCTGGCAGTTCTAAGAAAAATTCACCTATTGCATGTCTGTATTGCCGGACAAAAATTATCTCTTTGCTACTAGTAATAGGTAAAATCATCGCAACGTCTGGCTTAATACTGACAAAATAATCATCTATAATTTTACCATTAGGTAATTCTATTTCATCTTGCCTTACCTGACACCAAGGGTGATCTAAAACCATTTTTGATTTCAAAGTCTTCCATTTTTTTAAGTTATCCATAAACTAAGTAACAAATAAAATTATGTATAGCAATCCGATTTGATTTCTGAATTACTCGTAGAGACCAGGGACCAGGGACTGGGGACTGGGGATTGGGGACTGGGGACTGGGGACTGGGAAGAAGGAATAAAAGTGTACTGAGTTTTTTCAAAAATCAAATATGAGTCCTATATAAAAACTTTAGTAACTAAGCAATGAATGTAAAAAAGTATAACAGATGCATCCGATAATCTAAACTTTGAACTTACACTGGCTTTTGCATAACATAATATGCAGAATAAATATGCAAATAAATGTAAATTTATTTACAGTAAACAAGAGATTTCCGTTGACCATTAGTCGTGGCACAACGGCACAGACAACGAATGTGTGGGTGAGGATCTCACATGATGGGATCGAAGGTTGGGGGGAAGCATCACCATTTGGTGTCGGTAATCATCGGCAATCAACTGATGGAATCAAAAATGCCCTAGAGCAAGTTGTGCCTCTGTTACAAACATTCAGCCCCTTACAACGTCAAGAAATTGAGCAAGTTTTAACACAAAACCAGGTTCCTTCTGCTGCAAGAGCTGCCTTAGATATGGCTATCCACGACTGGTTGGGTAAGCGCGTAGGTTTACCCTTGTGGCAACTTTGGGGACTCGATCGCAATCAAATAGTCCCGACTTCAGTCACAATTGGGATTAATTCACCTGAAGGCGCTAGGGCGAGAGCGCGAGACTGGTTAAAATTTACTGATGTCCGTCTTTTTAAGGTGAAGCTAGGTAGTCCAGATGGCATAGATGCAGATCAAAAAATGCTCTTAGCAGTGCGAGAAGAAGCACCATTACTAGAATTTTTTGTTGATGCCAACGGCGGTTGGAGTTTAGAAGATGCGATCGCCATGTGCAATTGGCTGGCTGATTTAGGTATAAAGTATGTAGAACAGCCATTGCCACGAGGACAGGAACCAAGTTTAGCAAAACTCAAAGAACACTCTCCCCTCCCCATTTTTGTCGATGAAAGTTGTTTCACCAGCGCCGATATTCCCGATTTGGCAAATTACGTGGATGGCATTAATATCAAACTAATGAAATCAGGGGGGCTAACAGAGGCAATGCGAATGGTACATACAGCACGAGCATATCGGTTGCAAGTAATGTTCGGTTGCTATTCTGACAGTTCGCTAGCTAATACAGCAGCATTACAGCTGGCGCCACTAGCTGATTATTTAGATTTAGACAGTCACCTTAACTTAATTGATGACCCTTTTACGGGTGCATTGCTAAAAGAAGGAAAAGTTTTGCCAAACGATTTACCAGGTTTGGGAGTACAACACAGTGCGTCTACCACTTAATCAACGAGTAGCTATCTTGCTACATGAAGGGACTATTGGGACTCACGGCAAAACAGGGTTAGGAATTTTACGTTACAGTGAAGCCCCAATCGTAGCCGTAATTGATCGCGAGTGTGCTGGTAAATCCCTACCAGAATTAACAGGTATCAAGCGTGATATGCCGATTGTGGCATCGGTAGCCGCAGCCCTAGAGTACAAACCAGAAGTTTTGGTAATTGGTATTGCTCCAGGAGGTGGTGCTGTACCAGATAATTACTGGCTGGAAATCAAAGACGCTTTAGAAGCGGGAATGTCTTTAGTGAATGGTTTACATACACCAATGGCAAGTATCCCAGAATTAAATGCACTGCTCAAACCAGGGCAACTAATTTGGGATGTCCGCAAAGAGCCAGCTAATATTAGTGTTGCTAGTGGAATGGCACGTACCCTTCCGTGTCGGCGGGTATTGACAGTGGGAACCGACATGGCAATTGGTAAAATGTCAACTAGTCTAGAGTTACATTGGGCGTCAAAACTGCGGGGCTGGCGTTCTAAATTCCTCGCCACAGGGCAAACTGGGGTGATGTTAGAAGGAGACGGCGTGGCTTTAGATGCCGTGCGGGTAGACTTTGCCGCTGGTGCTGTGGAACAGATTGTTATGCGCTATGGCAAAAACTACGACATCTTGCATATTGAAGGACAAGGTTCACTGCTACACCCTGGTTCAACGGCAACTCTACCCCTAATCCGTGGTTCGCAACCAACCCAACTGCTGTTAGTACATCGGGCGGGACAAGTTCATGTACGCAATCATCCCCATGTCATAATTCCACCTTTACCAGAGGTGATTCGGCTTTATGAAACTGTTGCTAATGCTGGTGGTGCTTTTGGAAGTGTTTCTGTAGTGGGTATAGCACTGAACACAGCCCATTTAGATGAATCTGCGGCTCAGGAAAGCATCGCTCAAACAATAGCAGAAACGGGACTACCTTGCACCGATGTAGTTCGCTTTGATGCCAATGTGCTTTTAGATGCGGTGATGAATAATTAGTTGCTGTAGAATGCTTTAACCCTGACCAGTTTTGAATTTTAAATTCCCTGAACGCAAACAGCGTCTCTAAGAGTTGGGCTGAGTGCTACGCTAAACTTATAGCAATGAGACACTTGTTGCCATGTCTGTCGCCCAAGATTTAGAATCCCCAGAAAATGTTATATTTCCCCCAGGGGATTTATATAGTGACGAACCGCCTTTGGAAACTGACTTGCATCGGTTGCAAATGACACTGCTCATCCAATGTTTGGAGTGGCTGTGGCAAAATCGCAAAGATTTTTATGCATCGGGTAATCTTACCATTTACTACAGTCCACGCCAGCGCAAATCAGAAAATTTCCGGGGGCCAGATTTTTTTGTGGTACTGGGGACTGAACGCAAACCCCGTAAAAGTTGGGTTGTCTGGGAAGAAGATGGCAAATATCCCAATGTAATTATAGAAATTATCTCGGATAGCACAGGCGACACTGATAAAGGCTTAAAAAAACAAATTTACCAAGATATATTTCGCACACCAGATTACTTCTGGTTTGACCCAGAAACGTTAGAATTTTCAGGGTTCCATTTGGTGGATGGTGAATATCAACCGCTAGAACAAAATCCCCAAGGCTGGTTATGGAGTCAACAGCTAGGTTTATATTTAGGGGTTGTTCAAGAAAAATTACGCTTTTACACTGGTGAAGGAGAACTGATTCCCACACCGGAAGAAGTGGCACAACACCAGAAACAACGTAGCGATCGCTTGGCAGCAAAACTGCGAGAATTAGATATAGATCCAGATACCATTTAACTTCCACGCTGTCTTGCTTGTGCCTGTTGGCTCAAATGCTATGGATCTTCAGGAAAAACCCATTTTGGCGGTTCCGTCATTTTTTTTTGCAGACGTTCTTGTGCCAACTCCAGCATTTTCTCTAAGGGAGTATCTTCAATAAATTTTCTGGTAGCGTCTAAGTGTGAATAAGATCGCTTGTTTTTTAGGAAAGTAGGTAGTAATCTTAAAAGTGTTCGCTCATAACTTAACAGTTAAATAAATAGCAACTTACCTCCAATCATCTCTTAATTCAGCAACACCCTGATCACTATGCTATCGGCGCTTCATTCTCTCTGGCACTGGCTAAAAGTGGGTAGTCCGAGCCTACTTATCATTTCCCTCGGTTTGATATCGCATCCTACGGAAGCTTGGGCTTGGAAGCCGACTACCCATGTCTACCTTGGCAAACAGGCTCTTGATGATGCCTTAGACGACGGCAAAATCACGATTCCTCGGGTGAACTATGATAATGGGCAAATTATTGGAGAAGTCGGTACCTACCAAGTCGATCCCAGCATTCTTGCCGCCCTCCGCAGCTATGCCCCCCAATACCGTGCTGGAATTTTGGGGCCCGATGCCTATCCCGACATCTTAACTGGGCAGCAAGTGATACACCCATCCTCGTCAGATACAGGAATTACTGGGGGGTCGGATGCTTGGCTGACCTATCTATGGAACCGCGCAAACGTCACTAATACCGCAGCAGTTCGGGCGTTTACGGTGGGCTACCTCACCCATGCAGCTGGGGATATGTACGGCCATACCTTTATCAATAATTTCTCGGGCGGCTCCTTTGCCATCACGCCACCCGCAGGGCCTGCCAATGCAGTGAAGCACATCGTTCTAGAGGGCTATGTTGATAAACGTATAGATGCCAGTGCCCTGGACGCCAATTTTTTTAATGTCAGCATTAGTGGTGTTGACGACTTTATTTACCAAAACATGGTCGATGCTCGACCAGGAACATCTCTAAATAGTCAGCTACTGCGAGCTGGAGGTAATGGCACAGACTTATCCATTCCTCGGATTTATTCGACCTTGCGGGCTAATCTCCAGCGCGATATCGATGCTTACTATGCCAAAAAAGCGGACTATGATCGCCGCGCCAACGCCTGTCGCCCCTTGGACTTTAGTTGTAGCCGAGTGGCCATCCTAGCTCAAAAAGCGGCCTACGTCGCCGCTAATGGGATTCAAGTCACCTACAAAGAAGCATGGCGGGATGACATTGACAGTGGTCTTCGGGCTTGGCCTGGGGTTAGCCATGAGGTGGCAAAGGCACTGTTTTTTAACCCCGGTCGATCAGCAGACACTCAACGGGCGGAAGATGTGTTGCAGCAATATGTCACGGATCATTTGCTGTCAATGTCAGGAGCTCCTGATTTTGTCGGTCTGACTGTTGGTGTAGTCAGCAATATTATCAGCGCGATTACACCAGACTTTCTCCTCGAACCGATCCGTAAACTGAAGGAAGATCTGCTGAATACGTTGCTAAAGTCTGCGATCGGCATGACCAAGCAGGAGCTGAAGGAATACCTCACAAGCCCGGACAAATACTTCAATCAGGTGTTGGGTATTGGAGCCGGCGAAAATACCAGCTTGCAACGCTTCAACGCCGATTACCTGAAGATCAACGATCCGGGCTACACCAACCCCAGCGAATACTTCAATCCCAATGTGGTGCCTGCGGCCTACAACACGATCGTTATGAGCAAACTGATTCTGCTAAGTCAAAGTGAAGTGAATCGTCTACTGAGCGATCTGGGAAGTTCTGTGCGTCTCCAACAGCCGAATGTCATGCTGGGGTTTATTAACAGCCTGGATGGCGACAATCAGTGGTCGAATGGCATGGTCTTTGCCCAAGATTGCAACGCCTATCGCCAGATATTTACGAAACAGCCTGGTGAAAAAAATTCCTCAAGATGCAAGATTTAGAGGATGTTTTAAAAGTCGAAGGTAGTAAAAATTAAGCCAGTCGTCTGACCATAATACGAATCATCACTATATAACTCCCGGTTCGCTTATTAAAAATCGAGTTAGAAAAAGCTGAAGGATTTTATCAGAGTTTTCGAGTATGGTAAAAATGTGCTGAACGAAAGACTCTATCGAATACTACGATTGCACCAAGTGGCTGCTGTAGGCGATCGCTAGTTTTGCCAATTTAGAAAAAAAGAGCAAAGCTAAGTATACCAAAAGACATATTCCTAACAACAAGTAAATGAGTATATGTTCGGTATTATGGCAACAGCACCCATAATCACAAACGAACGAGTCGATGATATCCCTGTACTGCTAAGGGTTATTCCAATGGGTCATAGTAAAGACCACCGTCCGGACTTGGCACAGGTCAAAATAATGTTATCAACATTAGATCCTTTGGGAATGCCAATTGCAGCTGAAATATTATCAGGAGAAAAAGCCGACGACCCATTATATGTTCCAGCAATTCAAAGAGTTTTTTCTTCTAACTCCCGAAAAAATAGGCGAACCGGGAGTTATAAGCTATGATTTTTACTCCTCATTCTTAATAAAGGGCGCTCATGTCAGAACTCTTTGCTACTACTGGAACTATAGCCGCGATCGCCACTGCTGTTGTCCCCCAACAGGGTAGTGTTGGCATTGTGCGGGTGTCCGGTTCTCAAGTAATGGCAATCGCCCAAAGTCTCTTTCATGCACCAGGGCGACAAGTTTGGGAAAGTCACCGGATTCTCTACGGTTACATTCGCCATCCCCAGACGCAACAAATAGTGGATGAAGCCTTGTTGCTGATTATGAAAGCACCCCGTTCTTACACCCGTGAAGATGTAGTGGAATTTCATTGCCACGGGGGAATTATGGCAGTGCAGCAGGTATTACAACTGTGTTTGGAAAATGGAGCCAGACTAGCGCAACCTGGAGAATTTACCCTCCGCGCCTTTTTGAATGGACGATTGGATTTAACTCAAGCCGAAGGTATTGCCGATTTAGTCGGAGCTAAATCGCCCCAAGCTGCTCAAAGTGCCTTAGCTGGTTTACAAGGAAAATTAGCTGATCCGATTCGGCAGTTACGCGCTAACTGTTTGGATATTTTGGCAGAAATCGAAGCTCGGATTGATTTTGAGGAAGACCTGCCGCCGTTGGATGATAAAGCAATCATATCAGCAATCGATAAAATTGCCGCAGAAATAACTAGGTTATTGGCAACCAAAGATCAAGGTGAGTTGCTACGCACTGGTTTAAAAGTGGCAATTGTTGGGCGTCCAAATGTGGGTAAGTCGAGTTTATTGAACGCTTGGAGTCGGAGCGATCGCGCCATTGTGACTGATTTACCCGGTACAACCCGCGATGTGGTAGAATCTCAGTTAGTTGTTGGGGGAATTCCCGTACAAGTGCTAGATACAGCCGGGATTCGGGAAACAACAGACCAAGTGGAAAAAATTGGCGTCGAGCGATCGCGTCGTGCCGCCAATGCAGCTGATTTAGTTTTGCTTACCATCGATGCTTCCGCAGGTTGGACAGAAGGCGATGAAGAAATTTACCAACAGGTGCAACATCGTCCGTTGATTATAGTTATTAACAAAATAGATTTAGTAGAAGAAAGCGATCGGGAAAACCTTCAATCCAAAATTCCAGTTGCGCTAGAAATGCACCAAATGTGCGACCCAAAATCTACAATTGTCACAGCCGCAGCCCAAAATCAAGGTATTGATGCTTTAGAAACAGCAATTTTAGAGATAGTTCAATCGGGAAAAGTGCAAGCGGCTGATATGGATTTAGCCATAAACCAAAGGCAGGCAGCAGCCTTAACTCAAGCTAAAATATCTTTGGAACAAGTACAAGCAACAATTGTTCAGCAGTTACCTCTTGATTTTTGGACAATTGACTTACGGGGTGTGATTCAAGCTTTGGGAGAAATTACCGGAGAAGAAGTAACAGAATCAGTTTTAGAGAGGATTTTTAGTAAGTTCTGTATCGGGAAATAAACAGTAAAATTGCCAAATTTAAAAGGAAGTAGCAACCTGCAATATGTGAATTTCTGAAGGAGTTGTTAATTCGCCAACAACATCATTTATTTCGGGGCTTGTACCTTTTTCTTTCT
This sequence comes from Nostoc sp. ChiQUE01b, assembly GCF_034531255.1. Classification (NCBI taxonomy): domain Bacteria; kingdom Bacillati; phylum Cyanobacteriota; class Cyanophyceae; order Nostocales; family Nostocaceae; genus Nostoc; species Nostoc sp. ChiQUE01b. Next base: position 94,987 of record NZ_JAVRBM010000029.1, read on the forward strand.
GGTCAGCAATTACGGGAGCTATATCAACAAGTGCGGGAGCCATATCAACAAGTGCGGGAGCCATATCAACAAGTGCAGGAGCCATATCAACAAGTGCGGGAGCTATATCAACAAGTGCGGGAGCTATATCAACAAGTG